>JAYGEV010000331.1:0-4431 GCA_046582225.1 Pseudomonadales bacterium | reverse complement strand
CTTGCCGATCTCGACGGCCTCATTCGCAAAACCGAATTCCGTGCCCGCAAGGTATCGCTCCGGAATCGGCCCTAGGTGCGCGGCAACGTTCATCGCATCCAGTACATGCGCTGGTACCGGCGAGGTCTTTTGTGTTGCAAGACTCACAATGATCATGGTTGCCGTCGAACTCACGACACCGGTCAACATCGGGTGCAACTGGGTTGAGTTGACCAGTCCGGCGAACTCCCAGACGAAAGCGACCGCGGCGCCAACGATCATGGACGCCAACGCGCCCGGCGTATTGGCTTTTTTCCACCATACGGCGCACACGTACGCGGGCAAAAATGCGCTGCCCAATACCGAAGTTGCAAAAATAACGATACTGAAAACTGATGGCGGCTCCACCAGCGCAACCAGGTAACCGATCAACGCGACGGCGAAAACCAGGGTGCGCGACACCATCACCATTTGCCGTTCGTTTGCATCCGGGTTGATGAAGCGTTCATAGATATCGCGTGACGCGATCGACCCCGTCTGCAGCAGGAGTGAGTCGGCTGTCGACATGATGGCGGCCATGATGGCGGCCATCACCAGGCCGGTGACCGCGGCCGGCAGCAATTGGCTTGCAACCTCGAAAATCGCCATTTCCGGATCTTCCAGCCCCGGCAGAATCAGGATAGCGAAGATGCCAACGAGATAAGGCGCCGGAACGAAGAACACGCTCCAGGCGGTTGCCCAGACTCCGGCCCGACGGGCAGTGGCCGGCTGCGACATCGCCATGTGTCGCGTAACGACGTGCGGCCAACCCATGTATCCCACGGAAAATATGAGCACCGCGCCGGCTACTACGCCCCACTGTCCTTCGAAGCCAAGCCCTTTGCCCCACACCGACAACAAGGTCGGATCCAGTTCGCCGATCGCCACGTTGGCGGCGGTGAAGCCACCGAGTTCGGACATCGCGGCAATCAGAATCCACATGACTCCAACCAGCATAACCAAACTCTGAAAAAAATCGGTATACGCGACCGCGAGATAACCGCCCATGAAGGTGTAAGCGAGAATAATCCCGACTGCAATAGCCAGGGCGAGTGGATACGGAATACCGGTGACCAGCGCCATGCCCTTGCCGCCCGCGATCAATTGCGCCAGCACGTAAAAGCCCAGCAGAAAGATCGTGAACGAGCCGGCGACCAGCCGGACGGCGGGAGATGGGTAGCGCTTCTCCAGGTATTCGATCGCAGTCAACGCGCCCATCATCTGCGACAACTTGCGCATGCGCCGGCCTATCACCGACAGATTGAGCAGCCCGCCGCCGATGTCGCCTGCCGCGTACCACAGCGCCCAATACCCCTGCGCGAACCCGAGCCCGCCTGCGCCGAGAAACATATAGCCGCTCATCGCGGTGCTTTGCATGGTTAGCGCAGTCGCGATCGGCCCCACCTGGCGACCGCCCAGCAGATAGCCCTCCAGATCGTCGGCGCCGCCCCTGCGCAATGCCCAGTAACCAATGCCGAGCACCACGATGTAGTACAGCACCAGGAAAAAGATGACCGTGCCGCTCATGATGCGTCGTCCTCATGTGCGCCGTCATTGTCCCAGCGACGTGTTACATACAAAAAACCGACCAGGTACAGGACCCAGAACACCGGAAAGCCGAATACCAGCCAGGTTGTTTCCATCGGGAGTCCGAACATTTCAAATTGCTCCTTTGTACTAATTCGGCAACTAGCCGATTGGTTCGCCTGGGGGCACCGTGACCGGCGCAATCTGCTCGAGGCTGGACGGGTCGCTGCGCATCTGCTCGATCCGCAGCCTGGCAAAGCCGTAGTGCGCACGCCAGGCGGTCGCGCGCTCGCTGCTGGTTTGCTGTGCAAGCCAGTTATCCAGGCGATTCACAGCGTCCAGTGCGATCGCGCGGACCTGTGTGGCCGCTTCGTTGTTGGTTGTCAGTAGCATCAGCCTGTCGAGCATCAGGCTACTCGTGATGCGCTGCAGCTCCGCGTCGATCCCCAATTGTTGTGCCGCAAACCAGGTAACCCGCAACAGGTCGTCCAGCAATTCATCAAATCCCGGTGAGATCGCACTACGCGCGCTCAACGCAATCAACCGCGCTGCACGATTTGGCTCGAATAACACATCGAGCGTCAGCGACACGGCGCTTTGTGCGGCACCAAACGGCTCGAACACCGTGCCCGTCACGGCCGGAAAAGTCTCGCGGGTTTTCGGGATACCCGGCGGCCGCGGCGGGATCAGATCCAGGACATGTTGCGGCACGCGCAATACCGCCGGGCTCAACGTATTGATCAACGCGGCGATCGCCTCACGTTGCCTGTCCGGGGACACCGGGTCACCGATTTTCTGCCCATCGCCACGCATCGCGTAGCTGAACTCGTAACCACCGATCAGCTTGCCAACGGCGTTGAGTTGGAACCGGTGCAGGAGGTAAAGCGGGACAAGAACTTCCTCAAGTGTGGCCATCGACTGTCCGGGCCTGATGTTGTTTTCCGAAAAGCGGGCGAGTGCATGGGCGCGAACGCGTAACAGGTGATTCAGTTCCTCGATCGAGTCAGCACCGTTGTCCCAGAGACTTCCCAGCGGATGCGCACTGCCGATGGATCGCGCATCCTTGTCGTCGACGTACACCAGGCCGGACTCAATGGTGTCGGCCATAATCCGGCCGCGGGCGGCCAGTTCGTCCGTTCCCTCCGGAAAATTCTGGTAGCCGTGCAGGATGGCCCTCTTGTCCCATTCGCCGATACCGTCGTCGTAAGCGTCGCTCAGGTCGAGATCACCGTCCTCGTCAAATTTTATGAGCGGATACGGGTAATCCATGACCGATGCGCGACCTTGCGTGCTGGCTGCCATGTTGTGCCCAAGCCCAAGGGTATGGCCGACTTCATGGGCCGCAAGCTGGCGAATTCTTGCTAGCGCCATCTCCATCATTGCGTCCGGCTTTTCTTCGCCGTCATATGGCCCCAGCAGCGCCTCGGCAATCAGGTAGTTTTGCCGCACTCGCAAAGAACCCAGCGTCACCTTGCCTTTCATAATTTCACCCGTGCGCGGATCGAAAATGCCGCCGCCATACGACCAGCCGCGCGTCGAGCGATGAACCCACTGGATGACGTTGTAGCGGACATCCATGGGGTCCACATCCTCCGGCAACACTTTTACCTGGAATGTATCTTTATAGCCGGCGGCTTCGAAGGCCTGGTTCCACCAGGCTGCACCTTCTATCAAGGCCGTTCGGATCGGCTCCGGCGCCCCGTGATCGACGTAGTAGACGATCGGCTCGACCGCTTCGCTGACCGCCGCATCCGGATCTGTTTTCTCGAGCCGGTGCCGGTTGGTGTAGACCACGCGCAATGGGTCGCCGACCGGCGATGCGTAGTCCTGAAAGTCGCGCCCGAAGAACCCGGACCGCGGGTCGAATGCCAGCGGCTCGTAGTCATCATCCGGCAGTCGAATGAATGAGTGGTGCAGATGCACCGTAAAGGACTCGGCGTCCGGCGTTACGGTCGGCAACCAGGGGCCAGTCGCCTGCCCGGTAAAAGTTACGATAGCCTCGACTTCGGAGTTATCGGGAAACGCCCTGGTGTTCGGCATGTAGATCGCAGAACGGGAGGCATCGGGCATGAACGTGCCCTCTTCACTGCCGGCAAGTCGTGCCGTTATGCGGTGCGCATCGCGGATCAGGAACTCGGTGGCGTCGATCAGGACGGAGCCGCCACGCTCGCCAAGAACCTCGAATCCCCAGATGACGGACCGGGCGAACGATTCGTCCACGGCGTTCAGTTCAGCAGGGTCATCCGTGAGGGCCCGATAGTCGAGATTGTGTTGAACCAGAAGAATCTTCGGGCCGGAGCGTTGAAACTCGACTACCGCGGTGGTGCCAAGCTGACCGCGATCGAGGCCCAGGTCATTCGAACCAATGCCGCGCGCCAGCGAAGCCTGGTAGAGAAACGGCTCCGCCATGTTGCCGATATCGATGAGTAATTGTCCGGTGGATTCGCCCCAGTACAGATCGTAGAAGCCCGGCAGGTGCTCGAAACTGTCAAGTCGATCGAACAAATCGCCAGAGTCGCCGGCCGGCGGGCCATTGCAGGCAGCCGTTGAACCCAGACGCACGATCGATAGCACGAGGTTACGCATTTTGACTCCTTGAAGGGGTCTGCCGGGCTGCGCCGAGCGCGTCATCGAGCACGCCCAGGAACATATCGGCGTTCTCCCGGCTGAAAACCATCGCCGGGCGCAGTTTCAAAATATTGTCATGGGGACCGATCGACCCGGTCAGAATGCCCCGGTCACGCAGGCCGTTGACGGCCTTCGCGGCCAGGTCCGCTGCCGGCGTCTTTGTATCGCGATCGGCAACCAGTTCGACGGCCTTGAATAATCCGCTGCCCCGAATATCGCCGATGCAAGGATGTTCTGCAGCGAGATCCTCAAGGCCAG
>JAYGEV010000022.1:0-4758 GCA_046582225.1 Pseudomonadales bacterium | reverse complement strand
CGCGCCTGACTGATGTGCTCGTGGCCATGGCCTTCGCCGGCGCCCAGCAGATACACCGGCTGATGGGGAAAATCCTTCGCCCGCTCGGCGGACGTGAGAACAATGGCCGCGCCGCCGTCGGAAACCAAAGAGCAGTCCAGCAGCCGCAACGGGTCGGCAATCATCCGGCTCTGCATCACATCATCGATGGTAATCGGCTCGCGCATTTGCGCTCCGGGGTGCAGGGACGCGTGTTGACGACAGGTCACCGCAACGCTGGCCAGCTGCTCGGGCGTCGCACCGAATTCGTGCATGTAGGCTTGCGCGATCAACGCATAGTAGCCGGGTACCGTGGATCCATAGGGGGTCTCAAACTGCGGGTGGCCGGAAGACGATTGCATGACCATGGCCTGCTGCCGGCTAAGCCCCGTTCGCAGGCTGTCGGCCATGGAGATCAACACCGTCTCGCAGACTCCGTGGGCAATGGCAGCCGCAGCCTGGTACAACACCGCAAACGTGGTGCCACCGCCGGCGCCGGCACTCACGCAGTACTTTGGAAAGATCTGCAGGTACTCGGCCATGGCCTCGGCGTGATACATGTGCGGTTCGGCCATGCTGTTGCAGGTAACAAGACCATCCACGTCCTGTTTGCCGATACCGGCATCTTCAAGCGCACGCAGCGCTGCATCGATGCACAGCTGAGTCGGACTCATGTGCGCAATCTTGCCGACCTCGGTGTCTGCCGCACCAACGATCGCGATCTGTCCCCTGAGCGAAGCCACTAATCGTTCAAAGTGCTACTTGAGATGTTTCACCATGTCGTTCGCGTTACCGGACGTCGTGAGGGCTGGTCATCTGGTAAACCTCATTGAACCAAACGCCTCGCTCATACATTTGAACCATCTTGCCGAAATCCCAGGAGGTTGGAGAATTTTTGTTTGGAATGACTTTGATGATGGCTCTGTTGGGTGTATGCACGCCTTTGAACGCAGCCTGACGCATCTCTTCGTCATCTTTGAGCGCCCACCAGTATTTATCGATAATTGCCCAGTGAACCTTGGTCAGCAATTCCTGATCGAAAGAT
Organism: Pseudomonadales bacterium; assembly: GCA_046582225.1. GTDB lineage: Bacteria > Pseudomonadota > Gammaproteobacteria > Pseudomonadales > Azotimanducaceae > JAYGEV01. The sequence goes on along the minus strand of JAYGEV010000022.1, from coordinate 3,695 downwards.
ACCTCGGCTTTGCCGATGATCTGAATCGACTTTTGACGGCTCGCGTTGGACCCGTCGTTGCTGATGCTGACGGATATCTTTGGATTGGCAATCAGCTGGTCTATTTTTTTGCGGTACTTCTGCACGCTGCTGATGTACACAAAGCCGTCGTCCAGAACCACGTAAAACATCGGCGTAACGATCGGGTAACCGTACTGAGAGATGTGCGCCATGTGGCAATAGCAGTTGTGCTTGAACAGTATGTCAAACTCATCGGGCTCCATCGGATAGTCTTTGTTTACATTGACCTGCTCAAGTGCAATCGGATCAAAATTCGGTTTTTTTTCGTTGTCTTCTGACATTGTGCGACTCCGTTGTGCTCAGTTCAGTATTCATGAAACCAGAGGTGGATAGTTGGGCACAAAAACGACTGCTGTGTCCGAGGTAATAAAAGCACAACATCCGCCCAAATTGAACTCGTGCAACGATCATAGACCCGAAAACTCCCGCCCCAACGGATTGCGGCTGGTTGGCGCCAACCACCTTGAATTTTGTTCAAACTCTGCACAGAATGGCCAGAGCCTTCAAGTTAACAGGAATAGCGCGGAAAATGGCTGACATCATCGTAGAGCGCAAAGGTGAGGTTGAGTGGATCTCGTTGAACCGGCCCGAACGCATGAACGCGTACGACGCCGAGATGGCATTGGAACTCATCGCCGCCATCGAGGGTGCGGCGGATGCCGGCGTCATCGTGCTAACCGGCAGCGGGCGCGCATTCTGTGCCGGCGGCTATTTGAAGAACCTGAGCAACCCCGACCCTATCGCGATCCGGAACATGTTTTATGGCTCATTGAAGGTATACGAAGCCCTCAGAACCAGCCCGCGTCCAGTAATCGCAGCGGTAAACGGGGTCGCGGCTGGTGGCGGCAACGAGCTGGTGGTTGCCTGCGACCTCGCCATCGCGGTAGAGAGTGCAACGCTGGGCCAGACCGGCGTGCGCGTCGGCAGCGCGCCGGTGCTGGGCGGGACCAATTTTCTCGCCATGAACGTGGGGGAAAAGCGGGCCAAGGAAATCGCCTTTCTGTGCCGCCGGTATCCGGCCAGCCAGGCGCTGGAGTACGGCTGGATCAACGCGGTTGTTCCCGATGACCAGCTCGAGGCAGAGGTCACGAAAATGGCCGATGAACTGCTGCAGATGAGCCCCCGATATCTCGAAATCGCTAAAATCAGCTCCAACCTCTGGTGGAATCAGAGCCGCGACGCATACCTGAGCGGGCTCGGGATGCTCATTCAAGCGGTCGGATCCGAAGACATGGTGGAAGGTGCCAGCGCCTTCATGGAAAAACGTAAACCCCAGTTCGCGGGACGCGCTACAAAAGACGCCGGGCGCGCAACAAGGGATCAATCATGAACTTCGACCTCGACCCTCTTTACCTCGAGATTCAAGCCGAGGCGCGGGAACTGGCTGCGTCCATCGAACCCATTGCCGTCGAAGCGGATGCCTGCAACGAAATTCACCCTGGAATACTGCAGGCGCTTCAACAGAGCAATCTCACCAACCTCATGGTAACGACAGAGTTCGGTGGTCGATTCGACACCATCGATCCGCTGGCAATCTGTGTGGTCCGGGAAGTGCTGATGGCAACCTCATCGCACCTCGACTCGCTGTTCGCGCTGCAGGGGATTGGCAGCTATGCGATCACGGTTGCAGGCACACCGGAACAGCGCGACCACTGGCTGCCACGGGTCGCCACCGCGCAAGTGCTGCCTGCGCTGGCGCTCACCGAGCCCGACGCGGGATCGGACCTGAAGGCCGTCACCACAGAAATTGAAACAACCGCCGACGGTCTGGTGGTGCGCGGCACCAAGGCCTTCATCTCCAACGCACCCAGCGCGGGGATGTTCATCGTGTTCGGCAAAGACGACGGCGACTTTTCCATGGTGCTGATCCCCGCCGACCTGCCGGGGATAACGGTCACACCCACGCCGGAGTTGATCGCGCCCCATGTGCTGGGCGACGTGCATTTCGACAACGTCGAATTACCCGAAAGCGCGAGGCTCGGGGAGCGGGGCCAGGGCATGGACCTGCTGCTTGCGACCCTGGCAACGTTCCGGATATCGGTTGCCGGGGCCGCCGTGGGCCTCGCCCAGGCAGCGCTGGAAGAAGCGGTCCGTCATACCCGCACGCGAGTTCAGTTCGGTCGCCCGCTGTCGCGTCTGGGTCCCGTCGCGCAGATGCTGGCCGACAGCTGGACCGAAGTGGAAATGGCCCGGCTGTTGACCTACCGCGCCGCGCACATGGCGCGCAGCGATCCAGCCGCAACCTTGCATCACTCTTCCATGGCGAAGCTCGCTGCCAGCGAAATGGCGTCGAAGGTGGTAGACCGCTGCGTGCAGATGATGGGTCGGTTTGGCCTGGTTCGAGATTCGAAGATCGAGCGGTTGTATCGCCAGGCTCGCCCCATGCGCATCTACGAAGGCGCATCAGAAGTGCTGCGTCTGGGAATCGCGGCGAGGCTCACCACAGAAGTCGCGGACAAGTGAATTCGGCCACGGGAGTCACTGCGGAACGCGGCGGCGAACGTCGCCGGCAGATTCTCGATGCGCTGCACGCCTGCGTGCTTGAGCAGGGCTACGCCAGAACCACGCTCGCCGACGTGGCCAGAGCCGCGCGGATGTCGCCCAGCCACCTGCTCTACTACTTCCACGGCAAGGACGCCATATTGGAACACTACTTTCAGACTGCGGCCGAACGAATCATCAAGCGAATCGAGAGTTTCCGCGACGAAGATCCGAAACGGCAAATCGACCTGATCGCAGCGCTGTTTTTCGCGGACGACATCATCACCAAATCCGAGATCGGATTCATGCTCGAGTGCTTCGGCGTCGCGGTGAACCATGCCGTACTGCACCTGAACAAATCCGAACTGGACCAGCGCTGCAAAGCGCATCTGAGCGATCTGTTCGAGCGCACGCCGCGCGGTTTTGCCGCCGACGCGCAGGATTCCGCGGAGGTCGCCTACGCAATGCTGATCGGACTGCGCACGGCCGTTTACTTCGATGAGCGCCTGGAACTACCCGAAGCGCACAGACTGTTCCGCACATCGATGCTGAACATCGCCGGCTACACCCGCTCACCGGAACGTTGACCCCGCGTCGACCCGGTCAGCCGTTGCCGAAGATGTCCTGCACGTGCTGGGTGTCGAGATATTCCTTGATTTCGGTCAGCTTGCCGTCACGAACAACGTGTTGCAGATGGTAGGAATTGTTGTACACCTTGCCGTTTTTCATCTTTCCGTACGACACCGCTTCAACCGCCACGCGATCGTCCTCGGCCGTCACTCGAATGGCCTTCACGTCGATACCTTCCACGGTATTTTCGCCGATGCCTTTAGCAAGTTCGGCGAACTCCTGTTTCGAATAGGTACCGGAAATATCAGTGGTCCCGGCAATCCACCAGGTTGCATCTTCGCTGAGCAGCGCCAGCGCGGAATCGAAATCAGAGTTTGAGAAGTGCTCCCAGAACTGCGCAACCACAGCCTTGTTTTGTTCAATGTCGCTCATGTGTTTTCCTCGGGTTGTGCAGAATTATCGAGTACCGATCACTCATCGAAGCGAACGATTGCCTTGCCGGGAGTGATGACCTCACCTGCCTCATTGGTGATGTAGAGATCCAGACTCACTTCACCGGTGATCGCATCGATGGCTTCGATGAC
>JAYGEV010000107.1:0-4908 GCA_046582225.1 Pseudomonadales bacterium | reverse complement strand
TCGACATCGTCTTCAACAACGCTGGCCTGATGTGTGGCGACCCGCAATGGCCGAGCACCCCGCTGTCGCGAATTCAAACCGTGGTGTCGGTCAACCTGCTCGCCGTGATGTACGGAACCCGCCTCGCGATCGATGCGATGGCCAGACGTGGCGGCGGGGTGGTGATCAATACCGCGTCGGTGGCGGCGTTTTCGACGATGCCGGCCGATCCGATGTATTCGAGTACCAAGGCAGCGGTGGTCAACTTCACACAGTCCTGCGCGCCGCTTGCCGACACCCATAACGTTCGGATCAACGCAGTGTTGCCCGGGGTCACCGAGACTTCAATACTGGTAAAGAGCGGTGATGGAAAGACCCCAGCGGACTGGCTCGTCCCGATGCTCGAAGTGGTTGCGAAGCTGCAACCCGAGGACATCGCTGCAGCGGCCCTGGAGCTTATTGCGGACGATTCCAGATCAGGCGAGTCGCTGGTGGTCAACAACCCGTCGGCGCAGGGTGAAGCGCACGCGGTCGACCGCCTGGTGGACAGGCCCGCGTTTCTCGACTACGCGCTCACGAGAGCCAGCCTGCCACGCCGGTCGTAACAAAACAGCAGACAAGACATACCTTAGAGGGAAGTTGACGATGGAAACTACCGCGCAGCAGGGCGTTCGCACCATGGACAGCGCCTTTCACGAGTTACTCGCAGTCGATACCAATGCGGCCAACATCACCGATGCGCTGCGCCGCGATGCGCCGATGGGGCCGGGTCCGACGCTGATTCCGGTAGCCCGATATACGTCTCGTGAATATCACGAACTCGAAAAAGAACTTCTTTGGAGCCGAACCTGGCAAATGGCGGCGCACGAAGATGATTTCCCCAACGTGGGCGACTGTGTGCCCTACGACATCTCCACGATGTCGTTCCTCCTGGTCCGTGTTGCCGAGGACGAATACAAAGCGTATTACAACGCGTGTTTGCATCGGGGTCGCAAGCTCCGGGAAGCTCGGGGCAAAGGACTCAGTGAAATACGCTGCCCGTTTCATGGCTGGGCGTGGAACCTCAACGGCAGCCTGAAAGAGGTGCCGTGTGCATATGATTACGTGGATCTGGATCGCGAGGCGGAATCGCTGCCGGAGGTAAAGCTCGGCCGTTGGGGTCGGTTTCTGTTCATCAATCCCGATCCCGACTGCGCGCCACTCGAGGATCACCTCGGCGATCTGGCCACCCAGTTTGAGATTCTTCCCTATGAGCGGCGCTACAAGATGGCGCACGTGGCCAAGGTTGTCCGTGCCAACTGGAAGGTTGTGCAGGAGGCGTTCATGGAGTCTTACCATGTGCTCATGACGCACCCACAGATTCTCACCGGCGGCGCCCACGATCTGTGCACCAAATACGATGTGTTCGGCAACTACTCACGCGCCATTCGTTGCGGCGCCCTGGAAAGCGAGGGCATGCCTGCATGGGCCCCGCTCCCCGACGGCGATACGTCGCAACTGCGACATCCGCTGAACGGTTGGCTGTATGAAGATCTCGGCGACGAGGTTGTCCGCGTCACCACGCCCGACGGCGTTACCGGCAACTTCACCGCGAACGCCGACTGGATCGAGGGCGAGTTGAAGGATGCCAACAAGCATCTGTGCCTGTGGGTGGGTGGGCGCCAGCTTCCCGATGGTGCGATGGCGATGATGAACGACCCAGATGTCGCCAGGCAGATGCGGGAGAAGCTCGGTGAAAACGCGAGTCCCCGCGCAATTGGTGCTGAGATGCAGCGACAGATGCTCAAAGGGGTGGTGCCATCGCTCGCAGATGGCATCCCCGATGTCGAGCTGTCGTCTTCGATTTACATCACGGTGTTTCCCAACTGGCACCCCTGGGGGTCGTTCAACCAGATCAACTACCGGTTCCGGCCCAACGGCGACAATCACGAAGAATGCATCATGGAATGCATGTTCCTGGCGCCGACGCCCGAAAGTGGTGAGTTTACGCCGGTCTCGGAAATCCATTGGCTTGGCGCCGATGAGGACTGGACCGAAGCACCGGAGCTCGGCATGTTGGCGAGGATCTTCAACCAGGATTTACGCAATCTGCCGTTCGTGTTCGAAGGCTTGAAGGCCACCGCCCGCGAACATATTCGATTGAGCGATTACAACGAGCTGAAGTTGCGACACTTCCATCAGCTGTACGGCGAAAAGGTGGGTCGTGTCGAGAATACCGCGGGCTAAGCTGCTCTCATACAGCGCGGCGGAAACTCCGATGGCCATGGCCAGTACGCCGGTCACCTTGTTTCTGCCTGCCTTTTACACCCAGGACCTGGGCCTGGGTATGGCGGCAGTGGGCGGGATCCTGATGCTCTCGCGGTTCTGGGACGTGGTCACCGATCCGGTGATTGGCTATCTCAGTGATCGAACCAGGACTGCCATCGGCAGACGAAAACCCTGGATCATTGCGTCGGTTCCGATCGTGATGATTGCCGTCTACCACCTGTTCCTTCCTCCCGAGGACGTGGATCAGCTTTTTCTGCTGGTCTGGATCATGGTGCTGTGGTTCGGCTGGACATTGTTCAACATTCCTTACTTTGCCTGGGGGGCCGAGCTCTCAACGGATTATGCGGAACGTACCCGAATCACCGGATGGCGCACGGTAGCGGGCTTGCTCGGCACGTTGCTGGCCATCGGTATTCCCGCCGCCAGCCAGGTTCTGTTCGGCTGGGGTGGTCGAAGCGGCGAGATCATGTTCATCATTGGAATCGTCGCGCTGTGTCTGATGCCGTTACTGGTTTTCCCCGCCGTTGCCTATGTGCCCGAGAAGAGCGACTTTGTACCGGCGCAAATGAATATCTGGGCCGGGTTGAAAATCATGTGGGCGAATCGACCGTTTCGCCGACTGTTGTTTGCATTTGTGTTCAGTGGTCTTGCCATCGCGTTGAGTGCGCCGTTGTTCGTTTTGTTTATCAGCCACGTCATCGTCGATCCCACTGCGGCCCCAAAGGTTGTGCTCGGTTATTACGTGGGAAATCTGCTGGGCATTCCGTTCTGGGTCTGGCTCGCCGGGAAAACCGACAAGCACATCACCTGGCTGGGTTCGATCACGCTGATGGGATTGGTGTTTCCGCAGTTCATCTGGCTCGGAGAAGGAGATCTCCTGTTTGCGGCCTTTTTGCTGTTTGTACTCGGGATCGGCGGCGGCAACACTCAGGTCGTGCCGACATCGATGAAAGCAGACGTCATTGATCTGGACAGTATCGAAAGCGGCGAAGATCGTGCCGGCCTGTTCTTCGCTGCCTGGTCGACGTCGACCAAAGTTGTGGGTGCCCTTGGAGTTGGGATTTCATTGCCGGTACTGGCGTACCTGGGGTTTGATCCAACCATCGTCAATCCACCCGAGCAGCTGTTTTCTTTGCGAGCCTGGTTCGCCTTTGCGCCCATGGGCTTCTATCTGCTGTCCGCGGTACTCGTGATTGGTTATCCGATCACCCGGGCACGGCACGCACAGCTGCGGGCGCAACTGGCCGCTCGTGATACAGCAACCGACAAGCTCGGCAGGTAGGCATGACGCGGGCATTTGAAGACCGGGATCGCGCGCCGCAGGGTAAGCAGCGCATGTTCAGCTCACTGGCCAATCGTGATTTTCGCTACCTGTGGTTCGGAAGCCTGGCTGCGTCGTTCGCAATGCAGATGCAAATGGTTGCCCGGGGTTGGCTGATTTACGACATGACCCAGTCACCCATTCAGCTGGCCTGGGTGATGATGTCGTTCTCGCTGCCGATGATTCTGTTTTCTCTTTTTGGTGGGGTCGCGGCCGATCGGTTGACCAAGAAGTCGGTCATGATCGCCTCCCAGTTCGCCAACTGTCTGGGTACGTTTGCGCTGGCGGGAATCGTGATCACCGGCAATATCGAGTTCTGGCACTTTATCGTGTTTGGGGTGTTCAACGGCGCCATCATGTCGTTCAGCATGCCTGCCCGGCAGGCGGTCATACCGGAGATCGTTGGCGACGATCAGCTGGTCAACGCGGTGGCTCTGAATTCAGCCACGATGAACCTCTCCCGGGTATTGGGACCTGCCATTGCCGGTGTCATTATCGCGTTGCTTGCTGGCGGTGATACGAGTTCGCACTTTGCGGTTGGGGTCGTGTTTATGACCAACGCGGCGCTCTATCTGATTTCGGTAGCGACGATTTTCGTACTCCGCCATCAGGGTCGCTCCACGCTGGCCACGCGGGGAACCATTTTTGGCGATGTGGGCGACGGCTTCCGCTATATCTGGCGCCATGACCTCCTGCGTGGCCTGATCCTGATGACGTTTGTCCCGCTGATCTTCGGTTTTCCCATGCAGACGCTGATGCCGGTGTTCAATCACGATGTGCTCGGCGGCGGGCCCGAGGATCTTGGTCTGTTGATGAGCGTGATGGGTGCTGGTGCGATCGTGGGCAGCTTTATCCTTGCCCGGCTCTCGGGCTCGGACTACAAAGGCGCGATTCTGTTCGGCACGGCCTTTGCCTGGGCGCTGTTTGTGGGCGCTTTCGCGATGTCGACAACACTCTGGGCGGCTATGCTGGCCTGTGCGTTCACTGGCTTGGCCAGTTCGGTGTTCATGTCGCTGCACATGAGCGTGGTTACACTCATCATCGAACCCGAAATGCGCGGCCGGGTGATGAGCATCCTGATGATGACCTTCGGGCTGATGCCGCTGGGTGCGCTGCCGGTGAGCTACTTTGCCGAGACCATTGGCATCGGTGTGTCTCTCGCGGGTTGCGCGGTCGGTCTGGCTGCGTTGACGCTTGCGCTGATGATTCTGGTTCCCGGGCTGCGATCGATCGATGTGTCGAAGAAGGCGCCATTGACAGGGTGACAGCGCCTTTTCCATTAACCGCGTGAAATAAATACCATAACGGGAGGGAGATATGGCGACGGTGGATTCAAGTCC
>JAYGEV010000104.1:0-5559 GCA_046582225.1 Pseudomonadales bacterium | reverse complement strand
TCGGCATCTATACCCAAGGCGATTGGGTTGATCTGTGCCGCGGTCCGCATCTGCCGTCCACGGGCAAGATCGGCAAGGCGTTCAAATTGATGAAGCTGGCCGGCGCCTACTGGCGGGGTGATTCCAACAACGCCATGCTGCAACGCATCTACGGCACCGCCTGGGCTGACAAGAAGCAACTCAAACAGCACCTGCATATGCTGGAAGAGGCCGAAAAGCGCGACCACCGGCGGCTCGGCCGCGAGATGGACCTGTTTCACCTTCAGGACGTGGCCACCGGATCGGTTTTTTGGCACCCGAAAGGTTGGACGCTCTACCGGACGCTTAAGGAGTATATGCGCCTGCGGTTGGAGGGCGGCGGTTATGTAGAGGTCAACACGCCGCAACTGGTCGATCGTACGTTGTGGGAAGCCTCCGGACACTGGGAGAAGTTTCGCGAGAACATGTTCATCACCGAGGTCGATGAAGGCCGTGGCGGCGGCGAGACTCACGCAGCGGCGGAAGCCGAGGCGGGCTCCGGTTCCGGTGAAACGACCAAGTATATGGCGCTCAAGCCCATGAACTGCCCGTGTCACGTGCAGATATTCAAGCAGGGCATCAAGAGCTATCGGGATCTGCCGTACTATCTGGCTGAGTTCGGCAAGGTGCATCGCTACGAGCCCTCCGGGGCGCTGCACGGCATCATGCGGGTTCGCGCGTTTGTGCAGGATGACGCTCACATTTTCTGCACCGAGGAACAGATCACCGAAGAGTGCGTAAAAGCAGCCAGACTCATCATCGAAATCTATCGGGATTTTGGCTTCGACGACGTGGTGGTCAAGTACTCCGATCGCCCGGAGCAGCGGGTTGGTTCGGACGCAGTCTGGGACGATGCCGAAGCGGCGCTTAAGACCGCACTGGAGGCAACCGGACTGAACTGGACGCTGAACCCGGGTGAGGGGGCGTTTTACGGGCCCAAGCTCGAATTCGTGCTGCGCGACGCCATCGGTCGCGAGTGGCAATGCGGCACCATCCAGGTAGATCTGAATCTTGCAAAGCGGCTCGGAGCGACCTACGTCGCCGCGGACAGCAGTCGTCAGCACCCGGTGCTGATTCACCGGGCGTTTTTTGGCTCGCTGGAACGTTTCTGCGGAATTCTCATCGAGCACCACGCGGGTCATTTGCCGCTGTGGCTGTCGCCGGTCCAGGCGGTGGTCGCGACCATCACCGATGCCGCAGATGATTACGCCAATACCGTAAGGGCGGCAGCGCATGCTGCGGGGTTGCGCGTGGAATCCGACCTGCGCAACGAAAAAATCTCCTACAAGGTGCGCGAGCACAGTGTCGGCAAGATTCCGGTCATCCTCGTGGTGGGCAATCGCGAAGCCGAGGAGGGCACGGTGGCGGTCCGTCGACTGGGCAGCAAGGCGTCTGAAGTCATGCCGTTAGAAGATGCCCTGTCGGCGCTGAGGCTCGAGGCGTTATCTCCGCTGGATCGGAATTGACACGCCTGCCTGTCGCACCCGATCGCCGGGCCCCAGGGTTATTCCTGCAACGCTGAAACCAGCTCTGCTTCGTCTGGGAACCTCCCGGTTTTGTGCTTGGAATACACCAGGTCCCCGTCTACCACCACGTCGAAGATGCCTCCGCCGCCGCCAATCAGCGCGGTTTCGGCCCCCAGGGTGTCTTTAATCCGGGCAGCCAGACTGGCCGCCTGAGGTTGGTAATTTCACTCTACGCAGTAGGTGATGCTGACTTCCATGGTTCGAACCTTTGCTTTTGGGTGTCCAGGTCATTTTAAATACAAGTCGGGGAATACCAACCGAACATTTCAAAGCACTTAGAAGGGGAACCTATGGACTTCGACATACCCGAAGACATCACCAAGCTGCTCGGCGAGCTGGACAATTTCATCAACGAGGTGATCAAACCTCTCGAGCAAACCGACGATAACATTCGCTATTTCGACCACCGGCGCGAGGATGCCCGCACCGATTGGGACCGCGGCGGTCTGCCGAACGAGGAGTGGGAGCAGTTGCTGTTCAAGGCTAAACGTCTGGCCGATGACGCTGGCTTCTACCGCTATCCGCTGGCTGAGGAGTACGGCGGCATGGACGGCAACAACCTCGGCATGGCCATCATCCGCGAGCACCTGGCCGCCAAGGGTCTGGGACTGCACAACGATCTGCAGACCGAGCACTCCATTGTGGGCAACAATGTCGGCCTGCTGCTGATGCTCGAATATGGCACCGAGGAGCAACAATTGGAGTGGGTCGATGATCTTCTCCATGGCCGCAAGGGCTTCGCGTTCGGCATTACTGAGCCCGATCACGGCAGCGATGCCACCTGGATGGAAACTCATGCCGAACGTGATGGCGACGAATGGGTCATCAACGGTGAGAAAACCTGGAACACGGGTATCCACAAAGCAAAGTACGACATGGTCATGGCGCGTACCTCGGGAAATGCCGGCGAAGGGGAGGGAATCACCGCGTTTCTCACGCCGATGGATTCCGAAGGCGTGAAGATCGAAGAGATGTTGTGGACCTTCAACATGCCCACCGATCACGGTCGGGTGTCGTTCACCAACGTCCGCGTTCCCAACGTCTCGATATTTGGCGGAGAGGGCAGAGGTCTGCAGGTGGTCCAGCACTTCTTCAATGAAAATCGTATTCGTCAGGCGGCGTCGAGCCTGGGTGCGGCGCAATTCTGTATCAACGAATCGATCGAGTACGCCAAGCAGCGCAAACCCTTCGGCAAACCGTTGGCCGTCAATCAGGGGATTCAGTTTCCGCTGGTGGAACTGCAGGCGACCTGCGACATGCTGCGCGCGCTGATTCACAAGACCGCATGGCAGATGGATAAATATGGTGCGTTCTCGGTCTCCGACAAGGTATCGATCTGCAACTACATCTCCAACCGGCTGTGTTGTGATGCAGCGGACCGGGCGATGCAGGTACACGGCGGATTGGGCTACTCCCGACACAAGCCGTTCGAGCACATTTATCGTCACCATCGCCGCTATCGGATCACCGAAGGGGCAGAAGACATTCCGATGCGTCGGGTGGCTGGTTATATGCTTGGCTTCATGTCCCAGCGCGCGCCGAAAGGGGTGAGAGAAAACTAACGTGGAACATGCCCAGTTCGAGTCGCGCCTGGGCGAGGTGCTCACCGGGCACCTCGACCGCTGCCTGAGTTTGCGCTCGGTTGAGCGTTTGTCGGGCGGGGCAAGTCAGGAGACCTATCGCCTGATCGTGGAAACCGAACAGGGCGACGAACCCATGGCCATGCGCCGGGCGCCGGGCGGGGTTGTCGATCCGGAGAAACCGCCGCCGACCCTGGCGACCGAGGCGCTGCTGATGCGCAGTGCAGATGCTGCCGGTGTGCCGGAGCCAGAGGTTTACTACGTGCTGCGGCCTGAAGATGGCCTCGGCGAAGGCTTCGTCATGCAGTGGATTGACGGGGTAGCCCTGGGCGCGCGCATTGTTCGTTCCCCCGAACTCACTGAGGTTCGGCCACATCTGGCGTACGAGTGCGGCCGGATACTCGCGCGGATTCACAACATCGACGTTGATGCGACGGGCCTGCGCGAGCGGCTTGAGGTGATTACCCCGTTGCAGTTGATGCACCGCAGCTGGGATCGTTACAAATTGTTCCCGACTCCCCAACCGATGATCGACTATGCGGCGCGATGGTTGTCCGAGAACATGCCCACCGATTTCGACGAAGGGCTGGTTCACAACGACTTTCGCAACGGCAACTTCATGGTCAACGACAAAGGCATCAACGCAGTGCTCGACTGGGAAGTCGCCCATATCGGAGATCCCATGCGCGACCTTGGATGGATCTGTACCAACTCGTGGCGTTTCGGTCGCTCCGATCTTCCCGTCGGCGGGTTTGGGGAGTACCAGGATCTGTTTCGCGGCTATGAGGAAGAATCTGGCAAAACCGTGGACCGGGATCATGTCAAATTCTGGGAAGTTTTCGGTTCGTTCTGGTGGGCCGTTGGCTGCCTTGGTATGGCCGAGCACTATCGAACCGGCCCGGATCAGACGGTGGAGCGTCCGGCCATCGGCAGGCGATCGTCGGAATGCCAGGTGGACTGCGTGAATCTGTTGATTCCGGGTCCGGTGACGATGATTGCCGGAGACGAACTGGAATCGGGAACGGGCATGCCGCGCATGGATGAACTTCTGGTCAGTGTGCGCGATTACCTCCGCGAAGACGTGATGGCCGCGACCCAGGGTCGGACCAACTTTCTCGCCCGGGTGGCGGGCAACTCCCTGGATATCGTGTTGCGTGAGATTGCGCTCGGGGAATCGGGACGGACCGCCGAGCGGAACCGATTGATGGTGCTGCTGGACGACGCTCGTGATCTGGATGCACTGCGCTGGAAGCTGGTGGAGGCGCTTCGGGACGGATCCATGGCGTTGGACCACCCTGATCTGCAAGCGCATCTGCGCACTACCGTGGTGAATCAGATCGCCATCGATCAGCCAAAATACTCGGGTTTCAAAACGGCCCTCGATAACGGTTGACGAGATGCGGCGATGTCGTGGACTCGGCGCTATACCTTCTCGTCTGAACAGCTCGGCTATGCTGTCCTCGCCGCGCAATCCATCCAACACAATGCGGATCTTCTCCTCGGCGCTGTACTGCTTACGGGTCTTGCGCTTGATGTCCTTAATGATCTGTTCTGACGACAATTGCCGTCCCGATTGTTTCTGTCTCATCTCAACTCCTCTGGTTAGGATGAACAAAAACACTCCCTTAAACTAGAACTAAATCTGTCCCATAGGCGCTGACGTCATACATGCTGATTCGAGCATGCGGGTACTGGAGATCGGCACCGGATCCGGTTACCAGGCCGCGGTGCTTGGGGAACTGGTGGAAGCCGTTTTCACCATAGAGATCATTGAGCCGCTGGCCCGCACGGCCGAACAGAGACTCGCGCGTCTGGGCTACGACAACGTTTCAGTGCGGTACGGCGACGGCTTTTACGGGTGGCCGGAGAAGGCGCCGTTCGATGCGATAGTCGTAACCGCGGTTGCGGTGGAGATTCCGGGGCCACTGCTCGCGCAACTGAAGCCGGGTGCGAAGATGATCCTGCCGGTGGGCGAGGTGCATGGCGGGCAGAATCTGGTGCTGGTTACCAAGGACGCCAACGGTGAGGTCACCAGCCGCAACGTACTGCCGGTGATGTTTGTACCGCTGACCGGGGATCACTGACTGCGCGCAGTGGCCACGCTCCTCAGCTCGGAACAAACACTACCCGCCCCTTGGTCTCGCGGTTTGCCAGACGCAGCAGCGCGTCTGGCAGGGCGTCGAACGCGATCACCTCATCGACCAGGGGTGAGATTCTGCCGGCGAGCAACAAGTCGTACAGTTCCTCGTAACAACGCCTGAAAGGTGCTGGGTCCTTCTGACGGTATCCGCCCATGTGTACGCCGACGATGGAGTAGTTCTTGACGAGCGCGTGGCTGGCGGGCGCGGTAGGGATCGTGCCGCTTGCAAAACCAATCACCAGCAATCTTCCCTCCCAGGCCACCAGGCGGCGTGCGACATCGAAATAGTCGCCGC
>JAYGEV010000049.1:0-5377 GCA_046582225.1 Pseudomonadales bacterium | reverse complement strand
AGACGTCCAGATAGCGTCCATACCAGGTGTCGAGCACGTCGTTGTCTTTCTGGAACAGAAAGGTAACGTTGTACACCTCGCCGCGGGCGTGGCCGCCGTCGGGACCGAGGGCGACGGTGTGGTTGAAGATGCAATGGTTGGTGGAGCGCCAGCGAAGATGGCTGACCATACACATTTCGACAAACTCCATTGCATTGCCAACGAACACCCCATGATCGTCGGTTGCTTCTGGCCAGTAGGCAGATTTCATCAGATCTTCATCCAACCGGTCCACGCCGCGGCAGTAGCGCTTTGTCGCGTCACGGATGCACTCTATATCTGACAGTTGCTCAAGTGTGTATGCCATGGTCAACCTCCCGTTGGCGCGAACTATAGCGTTCAGCACAGGCGGTAGCCACACGGGCGCATGGTACTCTTGTGACAACAACGCAGTGTCGACGATCATGACTACCACAATTACCGCCACGACCATCCGTTGCCCCAGCGACCTCAAAATGTACGAGGCCCTGTGCGCCGAGCCGTTGATCAAGAAGGTCAACGAGCGCATCGCAAAAATGGCGGAGGACAGCCCGAACAGCCTGCGGCGGCGATTGCTTTCGACGTCGGTACGACTAAGCCCGCGCATGGCCCCGAATCTGCACAGGATGGCGGCGGAGTGCGTCGATAAGCTCGACCTGCACACGCCCATTGAGCTGTATGCATTTTCCAGCCCGCAGTTCAACGCAATGTGCTTCAAGCCTGAAGACGGGCGCCTGTTCGTGATGTTTGCTTCGAGTCTGCTCGAGGCGTTCGACGACAACGAGCTGAAGTTCGTATTGGGCCACGAACTCGGTCACCACGTTTACCGCCATCACGACGTGCCCATTGGCTACATCCTGCGTGGTGGATCGCGGCCGGACCCGCGCCTGGCCCTTTCACTGTTCACCTGGTCCCGGTATGCGGAGCTTTCTGCTGATCGTGCGGGCGCCCACTGTGCGTGCGACCTAGAGTCAGTGGCCCGGGCGCTGTTCAAGATCGCCTCCGGTCTTTCTGGAAACACCATCGAGTTTCACCTGCAGGACTTTCTGGCGCAGGTCGACGAGATGCAGGTGCTCGATCACGAACCGGGCGAGGGCGCGCCAAAAGAGGATTGGTTCGCCACTCACCCGTTCAGCCCGTTGCGGGTCAAAGCGCTCGCACTTTTTGATGAGTCGGAATTTGCGCGCGAAGGTGGCACCACGGCCACGGAGCTGGACTCCGGAGTGCAGGCGCTGATGGGCCTGATGGAGCCGAGCTATCTGGAAGGCCGGACGAAAGCGTCCGAGGCGATGCGACGCCTGCTGTTTGCCGGGGCAGTTCTGGTTGACAACGCCGAAGGTGAAATGGCGTCCGAAGAAATCGAGGTCTTTGAGCAGTTCTTCGGCAGTGGCTCGTTCAGCGACGATTTGGATCTCGAGGCGCTTGAAGCCAGCCTGGACGATCGCATTGCCCAGGTTCGCGAGCAGGCAAGCCCGGCTAAGAGCATGCAGGTGCTGCGAGATCTTTGCCTGGTCGCCAGGGCCGAAGGCCATACTCATGCGGCGGAGCGCGCGGTGCTCGAGCGAATTGCAAATGGCCTTGGAATGGCGGATGTATTCGTGGATCGCGAGTTTTGTGCGGAGCTGGATCCGGATTAGCGACGTGCATCCCGGTCGCTTGACAATAAAGGGAGATGATTAATGATGATGACGTTCACCAGCGTGCATCGCTTAAGGGAAGACGCTTATGCCGACCAACGACAAATTTGATATACGGGGAATCAATCATCTCGCACTGGTATGCCGGGATATGAAGAAGACCGTGGATTTCTATTCCGGCGTGCTTGGCATGCCGCTGACCAAAACCATCGAGCTGCCTCAGGGTATGGGCCAACACTTTTTCTTCGATATCGGCAAAGGCGACTCGCTGGCATTTTTCTATTTTCCAAATGCCGGTGAAAGTCAGCCGGGCGTGACCCACGCGCCGGAGCTTGTGGGTCGGGGCGACATCACCTCGGCTCAGGCGTCGATGAATCATGTGGCGTTTGATGTTCCACAGGACAAGATCGAGGAGTACCAGCAAAAGCTGCAGGCCGCCGGGGTGGAGATCACCGAGGTCGTCAACCACGATGATTCTGTAAACGGCGCGAGCCCGATGATCACCGACAGCACGTTCGTGCGCTCAATCTACTTTAAAGATCCCGATGGCATTCTGCTCGAGTTTGCAGCCTGGACCCGGGAGCTGGATGAGCGTGATGTGAATCTGGAGCCGGTGAGCGTCGAGTAGAGCTCAAGCGCTACGCGCCATGGGCTTTGAGCCAGTCCGCGATCAGGTCTGCGACGTCATCCCTGGCATTGGCCGGAGTCGCCAGATAATGATCTCCGGTCAGTGTTTCCATGTGTTTGTCCTGTGCCGCCAGTTCGTCGAAGATCGCCTTTGCATCACTTGGAAACACGCCGGTGTCGCTGTTGCTTTGCAGCACCAGGGCTGGCTGGGTGATCCGATTCAGGTGTGGCGTGCCGCTGCAGTGGGAATCCCTGAGGCTCCACATTGACAGCCAGGTGCGCAGGGTGTTGGTGAGGCCGATGCCGCGCGGGCCGAAGTTGGCTGCCTTGGGATCTCCGGCATAGCAGCGGCCAACTTCCCGCTCAGAGGGATCCATCGCGCCATCCATCAGCCGCAGATCCGCCCAGGTGCGATAGACATTGAAAGCACGATCGGACATATCGTGTTCCTTCAAGCGAGCGAGTTCACTGATGCACCAGTCGGTAATTCGATGGTTGCGCGCTTCCTGGGCGGCCCGGTAACGCACGATGAACTCCTCTGAATATGGTGGACGCCTGGCCGGGTCATACATGTTGAGCGCGGGATCGATGCTGGTGGGATCGGTCTCGTCGGTAATCGATGGATCCATCCAGGCTGTTAACACCTCAGGGCGTCCGAGATGAGCGCACAGCGAAATGTACAGATCCGCGGCGATGAGGTCGTTCAACGCCTCGGGGAGCTTCAGGCCGGGGGTCGGCGTCATCGTGACCCTCAGGGCCTGGGACTGGTAGGCGCCCATCAATGAGCCGCCTCCGGAATTGCCGAGGATCACCGCCTGCTCCACCCCCGCTTCTTCCTTCAGCCAGCGCACGCCGGCGCCGATGTCGACCAGCGCATGTTCGAGCAGGAAATAGGCTTCGTTGCCGCGGAATCGGGTATTCCAGCCGAGAAATCCGTAGCCTCGCGCGGCCATGTAGGCGCCGAGGTAGTGCTCGCTGAAATCCACGTTGTAGTGGGTTGCGATCAGGGCGGTCTTTGGACGTTCTGACGAGGGCGCATAGTACAACCCCTGACACGGATAGAAGCCCGCACCATTGCGCCCGGCGGTTGCCGAAGCCATCGAAATAAATTCGCGTTGCCAGTTGGCCATGTCGCCATTTCCTGATTGGTCAGCTGTAGTGATGTGGTTAAGAGATTATCATCTCCAGCCTCCGTTTTTAGTTTCGAGTGCATCCAATGACTAAGAATCTGTCGATTGCGCTGGGCGAGCGCGAGCCGGTTTTTGCGCCCCTGTGTCTTGAGCCACTCACTGCGCGCGTTGCCGAGCAGGCTGGGTTTCAGTTCGGATACCTCAGCGGCGGCGCGTTGGGATTCAGCTATGCGGTAAGCGAAGCTTTGCTGACAATGACCGAGCTTGTCGATGTAACAAGGAGAATCACGCAGCGGTCGAATCTGGGGATCATCGTTGATTCAGGGGTGGGTTTTGGTGATGCGGTGCATGTTGCTCGCGCCATCTGGGAATTTGAGGCGGCTGGCGCGTGTGCCATCGAGCTGGAGGACCAGGTAGCGCCGAAACGGGTGAGCCACCATCGTGGCATCGAGCACCTGGTGGAAACTGCGGTAATGACCGAAAAGATCGAACAGGCGGTTGCAGCGCGGCGCGATCCAGAGTTTCTCATTATTGCGCGTACCGGCGCGGTAAAGAACGAAAGCTTTGCCCAGGCGATCGCGCGGCTGCGGACCTATCGCACGGCAGGTGCAGACGTACTGATGCTGATGCCGGAGAGCGATGCGCAGATGCGCGAGGCCCGGCAGGCTCTAGACGGTCCGCTGGCCACCATCACCTCTCTGGATTCGAAGCAGCAAGATCAATGGATCGAGTTGGGCTGGAACCTGGTCGTCGACCCGTTCACAGCCCAGGTGCTCGGTTTCGAAGCGGTTCGCGACGCCTACGTTCGGTTCCAGAATAGTGGCAGCACGGGTACCGACACAAAATCCCTGTTCCAGATCTATCGGGAGTTGCCCATGGCGGCCGGGCTCGATGAACTCTACAAAATAGAAGACGCCACCACTGAGAAGCCCGCCGAGGGCTAGTAGTGGGGCGGACGTTCGTCCGCGGGTGAGGTCATGCCGGGAACGTCGGGCTCGTCATCAATCCGCTCCAGCAGCGAGCGCAGTGATGCTTCGAGCTGATCGATGCGCGATTGCTGTTGGACAAGGGCATCGTTGAGTTGCTGGATCGTGTCTTCCTGGAAGGCCAACTTGGATTCGAAACCTTCAAAGCGTTCATCGTCTCGCTGCACAACCTGTCTCCACTGATGACCGGTGGTTGATTTTGACATCCGCGGAGGAGCCTTTACCAGCTAAGGTCTCGGTCGAAACGGATGTCGCCGTCGGCCCACGACCTGATCAGGTGGTGAGCAATCGCGATCGGTCCGGGAACTCTCAATTCCGGATTTGCCTGATCCAGTGCCTGCCGGACAGCAGCGCGAGAAAACCACCCGACGTCCGCCATCTCGGCCGGGTCAATCACGATCTCGGTACTCGTCGCTTTGCCGTGACAGCCGATCATCAGCGATGAGGGAAACGGCCAGGGCTGGGATGAATGATATTGAACTTCGCCGACGCTCACCCCTGCCTCCTCGAGCACCTCCCGGCGCACGGCTTCTTCGATCGATTCGCCCTGGTCGATGAATCCAGCCAATGCCGAATACATACCGGTGCGGGCGAGCCGTCCGGCGGATTGGCCAAGCAGGCAGTCATCTCCGTTGGTGATCAGCATGATCGCGACCGGATCGGTTCGGGGAAAGTGCTCCGCGCGGCAGGAAGGGCAGCGGCGGACATGGCCGCCGCGCTCGGCCACGCTGAGCGTCCCGCACACGCTGCAGAATCGGTGGCGTCGATGCCACTCGAGCTGCGAGCGACTCTGGGCGACGATGCCGGTCCGCTCGGCGGAAAGCACCATGCCCGCGCTGCGGCAGTCTTCAAACCGCCAGGTGCTGTCGAGGTTCAGTTCGTCATTGGGGTCGGCGAACTCGGAAACATCGATCGCAAAGTGTGCGATGTCGTCCTTGATGCCTAGAAAGATGGGCGGATCGCTGATGTTGAGGGGCGC
>JAYGEV010000012.1:0-6929 GCA_046582225.1 Pseudomonadales bacterium | reverse complement strand
AAAAGCCGGTTCAATTCAACTTCATCGATTTCAGCACGCTCGCTCTGAGGGCGCACTACTGTGAAGAGGAGGTGCGCTGCAATCGGTCGTTCTCGCCCGAGCTGTATGTTGGCGTGGTTACCATCAACCAGGATGAGGAAGGTTGTTATCGCGTGGCGGGGCCGGGCCGGGTGGTGGAGTCGGCCGTCAGGATGCGTCAGTTCCCTGGCGCGCAGCAACTGGACAACCTGCTCGCGGCAGACGCTCTGCAGGCGCCGGCCATGCGCAGGTTCGGGCTCGACCTGGCTGACCAGCATGCGAAATTACCGTGCCTGCAGGGTGACGATGAGGTGGACACCCGGGTCCGGAAACCCGTGTTGGACAACTTCAGGACCCTGGGGCCGTTGTGGGCTTCCCGGGCCCACGAAACCCTGCTCAAACGCCTGGAAGCAGATTCGCGATCTGCGTTTCAACGGTTGCGGCCGCGGTTCGTTCGGCGCTTACAGGATGGTTTCACGCGCGAGTGCCATGGTGACCTGCATCTGAGCAATCTGGTGGTTCTTGATGAGCGTGTCCGCGCCTTCGACTGTCTGGAGTTCAATGCGAACCTGCGCTGGATAGATACCGCTAGCGACGTTGCGTTCCTGCTTATGGATTGTGCGGTGCGCGGCCACCAAGATCTCGGCTATGCGTTCCTGGATGGCTACCTCACGCGCTCGGCAGATTATGAAGGCGCCGTGTTGGCAGCGTTCTTTCAGGTGTATCGGTCGATGGTGCGCGCCAAAGTCGCGGCGCTGCAGCTTGAAGAACTTACTGAATCTCCAGATGAATCTACCGATCAGCAATTGATGGAGCGGCTCGCGCTGCATCTGCGGTGGGCGGATGAGCGATTGCATCGCAAGCCGGGGAAGCTGCTGCTGATGTGCGGCCTGTCCGGCTCGGGCAAATCTTATCTTGCCGAGCGGCTGGTACCGCAGTTTCCGGCGGTCCGCGTGCGTTCGGATGTTTTACGCAAAGCGCGTGGGGGCATCGATTCGCATGCTCGATCAAACTCGCCGGTTGATGGGGGGTTGTACAGCCGGCATCAGACTCAGTCGGTCTATGCCGAAATGTTGCGAGTGACCGAGGCTTTGATCGGGGCGGGCGAGAATGTTCTGGTGGATGCGACCTTTCTCGACCGAGGTTGGCGGTCGGAGTTTCGGGCTGCCGCGCGACTGCTTGGAAGCGGCTGTGTGATCGTTCACTGTGAGGCCCCGCAGTTAGTTCTGGAAGACCGCATTCGCGATCGCGCGCGCGAACCCGAAAATGTGTCCGAGGCCGGGCTCGAAGTTCTGCAAAGCCAGCTAACGCGATTCGACGCAATTACGCCCGAGGAGCCGAGGGTTGTGGTCGACACCCAGGCGCCGCTCGAGATGGCTCAGCTGGAAAGTCGCATTCGCGAGGTTCTTACCTGATCGAGGATTGAAGCGGGCGGTCTGGTGCCGGTTCAGGATTCGCTTGCGCAACTGATGCACAGACTCGCGTACGGGAGCGCTTCGAGGCGCCTCTCGCCAATGGGCTCGCGGCAGTTTTCGCAGTCGAGGTACCGACCTGCCTCGATGCGTTTGAGCGCATGTTCAATCTGTTTGAGTTCGAGACTCATCTCCCGGTCCAGGGCGACCAGGGTTTCGCCGTTTTCCAGTTCCACAGCCTGCTCGGCAAAATCAGATGGAAGTGGTTCGTCCCGGTGACGGGTATGACGGGCGACGCGTTCTTGACGCTCACCAAGCTCGTGATGACGTTGCTCGAGATCGACTTTGGCTCGCTCGGTATCCACTTCGCCTCCAGCGGTTGGTTGTACGCTTGCCGAGGACCGACCAGAGATATCAACTATCCATTGGCTAGCATGATGCTCTTTGCTGTCTCTAAGGGAAACCCGAAGTTGCATTGTGGGAGCAACGAATTGCCAGTGCTTCCACGGGCTTTAGAGTGATCACCCCACACTGTGAGGAATTGCCATGACATACACACACGTGCTCGCTGCGGTAGATCTCTCTGAAGAATCCATTCAGGTGCTGGAAAAAGCGCAGGAAGTGGCTCGCAATGATGCCGCCAGGCTATCGGAGATCACCGTGGTTAAGCCGTTGACTTAGGTCTATGGGGGCTTGGATATGGCGCCCGTTGCCAGTGGTGCGATCTCGTTTGAGGAAGAGGCGCTAAAACAGGCGCTCTCTCATCTGACCGATCTGGGCGCCCGTTATGGTGTTGCAGAACAGGACATCTACGTTGTCCTCGGTGCGCCGGCCCTCGAGATTCGGGAATCCAGCCGGGAGTTTGCGGCGGACCTCATCGTGATCGGTACCCACGGTCGACACGGGCTGGGCCTGTTGCTCGGATCCACCGCCAACGGCGTTCTCCACGGCGTGGACTGTGACGTCCTGGCGGTAAGGGTCAGCTTCGCTGAGTAGCTGACAATCGCCAGGCTCGACGAATACCGGGTCGGTAACGGAAACGGGTTATACTATTTTTCGATTGTCAGGATGGAACAACCATGTCAGAACCGCTGGTAGCACCAGAGATGCCGGGTTGGCCGGAGCAGAAGCTTAGAGGTCACAGAATTCCAGGCTCACGCTATACCTCACGAGACTTCGCGGAGAAAGAGTTCGAAGAAATGTGGACCCGGGTGTGGCTGTTGCTCGGTCGCGAGTCGGAGATGCCCAATGCCGGCGACTGGCAGCGTGAGGAGGTGGGTACGATGGTGGGCATGGTGGATCGCGATGCCGAGGTGGAGCACAAAGTATGCGAGCTTGGTGAGGAATCCATGGGGATGACCATCGATCAGGACATCGCTGTCTTTACCCAGCAACAGAAAGGCTTTCGATCGCGTGGATTCAAAGGCGTGTATCTGTCGAATCAGGAGGGCCGGGTTCGCCGCTATCACGAACTGATTGATGACTACATCGAGGGTCGACGGGGTCGACGTCCAAAAAGCGCGAGCGGTTGACTGGCGCGCCAGAGGGGACGGCATGAGTGAAGCATTAGACTGGCGTACCGAGCCTGCGTCTGCATGGGCTCAGCCGGAGGTGGCCACCCATGCCATTGAGGGTTCACGCTACACCGACACGGCGTTCTTTGGCGCGGAATGGGAAGGCATGTGGAGCAAGGTGTGGCTGCTGCTGGGGCGGGCTCGAGAGCTTCCCCGGCCGGGTGATTTCCAGGTCGAAGACGTCGGACCTGAATCCTTCATCATGGTCCGGCAGGACGATGGCTCGATTCGGGCTTTTTACAACGTATGTCAGCACCGTGGCTCGAGATTGCTGTTCGCACCGTTGGGTTCGGTCGAAGAAATTGCATGTCCTTATCATGGCTGGCGCTACAACCGCGCCGGATCTCTGGTCTCCGTGCAGGATCCCGAAGACTTCAGCGGCGGAAATCCATGCGGGAAACTCAGTCTGGTGGAGGTGAAATGCGAGACCTTCGCCGGGTGGATCTGGATCAACATGGACCCGACCTGTGGCACGTTGCAGGATTATCTTGGCCCGGTGTGGGACGACTGGCAGACCTGGCAGCCTGAGGAGTGGCGCAGGGCATCGGCGGTTTCGGCCCGAGTGCCGTGCAACTGGAAGGTTATTCAGGACAACTTCTGCGAGTCATACCATTTGTTGACCGTGCACCCTCAGCTGACGGCCAACATCGAAGAAGGCGTTCCGTGGACTCGTTTCGACATGGCCGAGGAAGGCCACAACCGGATGATCATGCAGGGCGGAATGCCGTCACGACGGCGCATTGGCGGACCTGCAATCATTGAACCATTGCGTTCTCAGCTGCAGATGTGGGACCTCGATCCGCAGGAATTCGCTGGCCGCGAGTACGACACGCGGCCGTCGATTCAGCGCCAGATGCGCGCTCTTGGTCCTGATCGAGGCTATGCACACTACGACCGGTTGCGAGATGAACGGCTCACCGATCCGCATCACTACAACATCTTCCCGAACTGTTCAGTGACGTTCGGTGCCGATTCGGTGCTGCTGCAGCGTATGCGACCGCACCCGACCGATCCGCAACAGTGTCTGTTCGACCATTGGACCTACGTATCGCTGGCGTCCATTGATCATGGCCTTTTCGAGGCCGGTCGCGGGCGTCAGGAGTTCGCGGGCGATGCGGAAGTGAAGACCATCGATTACGGCGACGCGTCCATGGGAATGATCGCTGACCAGGACATCGGTATTACTACCGGTCAACAACTCGGCCTGCGCTCGAAAGGGTACCGCGGCGCTCACCTCTCCGATCAGGAAACACGGATTTCCAGGCTTCACCAGGTGATTGATGAGTACATCGCCGGTCAGCGAACTTGAGTGACGGCACACGGATGGTCCGGCACACGGTGTTGGTGAAGTTTCACGACGACGCTACCGGGGAGCAGCGCGCGGAGTTCATCAGTCGATCTCAATGGAGTCGCAAGGTGGATTACGTGAGCGGCTACGTCTGCGGTCTGCCCGTTCAGCCCAACCCGTATTCCGCGGACGGTACCGATGACTGGGACTGGGGGATGTCCCTGGATATCGCCGAAACCGACGTCGAGCGATACCGCGACGATCCAATCCATCAGGCGGTGGGGGCCGATGTCGGTGAGTACGCGCACAGCTACGCGATTCTGGATTTTGTCATCGAGCAATGACGCGCGCGCTGCATTCGGCCGACCATGATCCCGAACTGCCTGTCGTAGCGCAGCCCAGCGAACAGCAGGACCTGCCCGCCGGCCGATTTTCTTCGTGGCTTCGGCACACACAGAGCGTACTCAAAACGCGGTCCGGCGCAGAGGTGCCATGCGGCGAATGCAACGCCTGCTGTCGTTCGTCTTACTTCATTCACATAGACCCTGACGAGACCGAGACGATTGCCCGGATACCGTCACAACTCCTGTTTCCTGCGCCGGGACATCCCGATGGCCGCCTGGTAATGGGACACGATCAGCGGGGCCATTGCCCGATGCTCGTGGATGACGCCTGTTCGATCTATGAGCATCGACCCGTGGTATGCCGCAACTACGATTGCCGGGTGTTTGCTGCCGCCGGGATTGCGGCGGGTGACGAGGACAAAGAACTGGTCAGCAGGCGCGCGCGACGTTGGCGGTTTGGGTATTCCGCCGAGCGTGACCGCCTCCTGCACTCAGCGGTTCAAGCCGCCGTAAGGTTCCTGCCGGAGCATTCTGCGGGTCTGGGCGAGCGGGCGCCGAGTACCTCAACTCAACTGGCCGTTCTTGCAATCAAGGTATGCGACGTTTTCCTGGAGATCCACGACGAGCACCACAAAGCAGGCTCGACCCCCACAGCCGTTGACATCGTCGACGCGGTCATCGAGGCGAACGACACTTATGACGATTGACACACACGCCGCAGACGCATTCATGCCGAGTCGAGCATCACAAGAACCTGTTCGCTACGTCGAAGGGCTGGCCAGTTACTATGGATCGCTGGGCCACCCGGCTTATCGCTGGAGCATCAACGAGACCGCACCCTTCCAGGCGCTGGATAAACCCCTCAGCAGGTGCCGGGTGTCGATGCTGACTTCCGGAGGTATATCGTTGTGCAGCGTGCCCGGATTCGAGCCGATGGCGCGTAACGACCATCGGCTGGATGCGATACCCCACGATGCATCGAGTGGTGACTTTCAGATCCACGATGCCTATTACGATCACCGCGATGCTGATCGGGATCTCAACTGTCAGTTTCCCATAGACCGCTTGCGCGAACTTGTTGCTAATGGCGAGATCGGCAGCCTTTCGCCTCGATTGTGGAGCGGATTCATGGGTAGAATCTACGATCGAAGCAAAGTCGTTGAAGATTCCGCACCCGCGTACGTTGCCGAATTGAAGGCGGACGAAGTCGATCTGCTCGTCGCCGTGCCCGCGTGACCCCTTGATCACCAGACCGTGGGTCTGGTGTGTCGGGTTGTCGAGGAAGCAGGCATCGCGACCGTGTGCGTTTCCACGGGTCGCGACCTCACCGGCCAGGTGTTGCCGCCGCGCAGCGTGTTTGTGAACTTTCCGATGGGCAATGCATTTGGTAAGCCGTTCGACACCGACATGCAGCTCAACGTTTTGCGGGCCGCGCTGCACCTGGTGGAAACGGCGACGGAACCCGGGTTGCTTGTAGACCTGGATTGCGTCTGGCCGGAACCGTTCAAATTCGAGCCCGGCGCGTCAAAAATGTGAAGCGAACCGGACCATGTATGAATTTCATGCATGTTCATACAATGTTTATATATCAATGGGTTGTGGAATATATCTGATTGGTTAGAGAGACTCTGACGGCTTGTCCACAAGTTGACTACAGGTTGGTACACAACATATCCACAGAAGCTTGAGGCGTATTCAATGGCGTTCCTCGGCACGTGGACTAGCATGGTTTCCACGGTCTCCGATGAAGGAATCTGGAAACAGGAACCAGCATCGATAGGTCGTTTGACCCTCGCCGGGGTCAGGGTCGCCGGAGGCGCTGGCGGCTCAAGGGAGATTCCCGAGCATGGGGAGGCTGTCGGCTAACAGCCAAGTCATGTGAAGGCAGAACTTCCCCGCGGATACGGTCCCTTTCGAGGAACCGAACCTTAAGGGAGGCAACGCAAAGGGAATTGTTCCGAACCTCGATCCGGGGTGATCGCAACGGAGAGAGGCGACGTAGCAAGGCGTCGTAAAATAACGACTCACGAGTCATGGTTGTGAGCCGAACCGAACCGCCCTTGAGGCGCTTCAGCCTGGCAAACGATCAGAAAGGAAGTGCAACTTGATCGACCGTAAGGTCAACCTAGAGCCGCTTCCTTGGGCCAACGCTCTTCGGAGTGCTGACTTTGGGGAACCCCGCTTCGGCGGGGTTTTCTTTTTCTGCTTTTGCATTTCGCTTACGGCCAGTTTCCCCAACGACCCGCGCTGACTGATCACCCTAAACAACGTTCTCATACACCGGCAGCGGTGC
>JAYGEV010000601.1:0-3721 GCA_046582225.1 Pseudomonadales bacterium | reverse complement strand
GGTGCCGCCGGGATAGTTGAAGTAGAACAATCCGCCCATGAGTTCCCCAGCCGCGAACAGGCCGGGCATGGGTTCGTCAGCCTGAGAGATCACCTGGGTTCGTGCGTCAACATGCAGCCCGCCGAATGTGAAGGTGATGCCGCAGGTCACGCCGTAGGCTTCGAACGGCGGCGTGTCGAGTCGGTTCGCCCAGTTGGATTTAGGGATTTCAAGGCCGCTGGTGCCGCGAGCGTCCTTCACGGTAGGATCGAACGGCACCTCTACCTGCACGGCTTCGTTGAATTCAGCCACGGTCGCAACGAACGCCGCTGGGTCCACTCCGTCCATCTTCGCCACCAGTTCCGGGATGCTGTTCGCAACCACCCGGGTCACCTCGCGAATGCGGTACTCGTCGCGCAACATGGCGCTGACCTGGGCGTCGAACACCTGCCAGGCGCACTGTTGAGGTTGCTGGAGAATCTCCGCGCCGTAGCGCGCGTAGGTGTAGTTGCGAAAATCAGCGCCTTCGTCGAGGAAACGATGTCCGCTGTTGTTTACCAGAATGCCCAGCGGATAGGAGTGCTTCTGGAAACCATCGCCCACGGACAGGTCGCCATACTCAGGTGCGTTCGAGTCCCAGGCCACAGCGTGGCACCCCGACCAGTGGCCGCGCGGCGCCGCGCCTGCATCCAGCGCCATGGCAATGCCGTCGCCGGTATTGAACCGAGTGCCACGGACTCGCGCCAGATCCCAACCCGGTCCGAGGTAGCGGGTGCGCCAGGTGGCGCTCGACTCGAAGCCACCGCAGGCAAGCACCACCGCGTCGGCATGGAATTCGGTTTCCGACTGGCGTTGCAGCAGACCCACGCCGGTGGTGCGGCCCAGGTGCTGGAGCAGGTGCGTGGCCCGTGCTTCGTGAATGATGTTGACGCCACGGCGGACTGCAATGTCGGTCAGACTGTCCACCAGGCCAGGACCCCCGCCCCACGCTTCTACCGTCAACCCGCCCCAGAACCGCACCTTGCCATCGATCTCGAATGATTGACGGGCGTACAGCGGCATGAATCGAACTCCCTGAGCCTGCATCCATGCCAGGGTCGGGTGGCTTTCATCGATCAGCGTTTCGGCGAGCTCGGGATCGGTCCGGTACTGGGTGACGCGTCCCATGTCGTCAAAGAAGGCTTCGCGGGTATAGGAGCCGAAGTCGGTTCGTTCGATTTCGGCTTCGGTCAGATCCGGCATAAGTCGCAGCAGGTCGTCGATGCCGTTGTAGACCACCCGCATCGCGCCGGCGGTGAAGCGCGAATTGCCGCCTGCCGCGGATTCCGGAGCTCGTTCCAGCAGGGTCACGCGCGCGCCGTGTTCGGCCGCGCTGATCGCGGCGCATAAGCCGGCATTTCCGCCACCAACCACCAGCACCTGACGGGAATTGGCCATTGCCCCCCTGCGTCCTTAGCCTTAGTCTCTGGCAGACTATCACGGCCCAAAGGCCAGCGTGATGCTACCGAAAACCTCCTTTGCGATGGTTCAGACTGCCGAGCGCAAGCTCGAACCGCGCGATCTGCCCATTCCTGACATAGACGATGATTCGGCCATGCTCAAGCTTGAAGCGTGTGGTATTTGCGGTAGTGATTACGAGCAGTTCGAAGGGTCACTGCGCACGCCGATGCCGGTGATTCCGGGCCACGAGCCCCTTGGCACCATCGCTAAAATCGGTGATCGGGCGGCTGCCCGCTGGGGCGTGGACGTCGGCGATCGGGTGGCGGTAGAAACGATGATCTCCTGTCGCCACTGCGAGCGCTGCCTGGGCGGGCGATATCACCTGTGTGATCACCGGCTGATCTATTCCTATATTCCCCTCACCGATGCGCCCGGTCTGTGGGGCGGTTATTCGCAGTACATGTACCTACATCCCAACAGCATCGTGCACCGCATGAGCGCGGATCTTGCGCCAGAAATTGGCGTAATCTTCAACCCGCTGGGTGCGGGATTTCGGTGGGCGGTGGAGATGCCCAATACTCAACCGGGCGACACGGTGGTGATCCTGGGTCCCGGGCAGAGGGGGCTTGCGAGCGTTATCGCGCTTCGCGAGGTGGGTGCAGGGACGATCATCGTCACCGGACTGGAAGCGGACGAGGCAAAGCTTTCCCTGGCCAGGGAGTTTGGCGCCGACCACACCATAGACGTTGATAACGAAGACGCCGTGCGGCGGGTGAAGGAACTCACCCAGGGTCGAGGCGCAGATGTGGTGGTGGACGTGACCGCCTATGCCACCAAACCGGTGTCCGATGCATTGTCCATGGTCAGATCTGGCGGTACCGTGGTGCTTGCCGGCGTCAAAGGTTTCAAGGCCGTGGACAACTTTGTTTCAGACCTCGTCGTGCTCAAGGAGATCAACATCATGGGCGCGATTGGCGTAACGTCCACCGGTTACAGGAGCGCCATCCGGCTCATCGAGTCGGGCCGCGTACCGTTTGAGCGTATGCATACCCACAACTTCGACCTGGCGGATGCCGAGCTTGCAATAAAAACGCTGGCTCGAGAAATTCCGGACGACGAATCCATTCACTCCTGTCTCATCCCACCACACTGATCGAACGCAATATGAAGTACGGCCTGATACTCGGCTCGCCCAGCATTCAAGGGCAGATTGATACCGCCCGCCGCGCGGAACAGGCAGGCTTCGATTCTGTCTGGACCATCGAGTTTTTCAACATGCATGGTCTGGTGCGTCTGGCCGCGATTGCGACAGCCACACAGCGTGTGAAGCTCGGCACGGCTATTGCGTATGCGTTCATGCGCACGCCGATGCTGGCCGCCTCGGCGGCCATGGACATCGATGAATTATCCAATGGTCGAATGATTCTCGGGCTCGGCAGCGGTACCAAGCGAATGAACCAGGACTGGTACTCGATGCCGTTTGACGACCCGCCGGCACCGCGCATCAAGGATGCGATCGGATTGGTGAGGGCGGCGTTCGCGGCAGCCGGGGGCGGAGGCCTGAGCTATGAGGGACCCTATTATCAGGTGAATATTCCGGCTTATTCGCGATCCGGAGCGGCGCGGGAGTCCGTTCCGATCTGTCTGGCGGCGGTCAACATTGGAATGATTCGTGCGGCGGCCGCGGCGGCCGACGGGTTGATCGGACATCCCGTGTACACCCGCAAGTACATCACCGAAATCGTACAACCGGAACTGGCGGACAGTCGTTGCGAGCTGTATCCCTATGTCATTGCCGCGATCGCCGACACCACCGAGCAGGCCCGCAACGAGGCACGTGCACAGATCGCGTTCTACTACAGCACCCGCTTGTACCACTCGATTCTGGATCCTCATGGTTGGCGAGAGGCTGGCGAGGCGATCTCGGCGGCGTTTCGCAAAGGAGACTTTCCGGCGATGGCCGCCGCGGTGAGCGACGAAATGGTAGATCAGATAGCGATCGCCGGAACACCCGACGAGGTGCGGGACCAACTCAAGCAGTGGGAAGGGCTTGCCGAGCAGGTAATTCTCTATTCGCCGAGCATCGGGCTTAAAGGCGCACGCGTACAGGAAAATCTCGACGCGATCGTCGACACGTTTTCGGTTTAGTTCGATCCTGTATTCACACTCGTTTTTTTGATGGGAGGAGAGATGCCGCCGACGAAAATAGAGTTCAACGAAAAAGTGGCGCAGGGATTTCTGGCTGCGCCGAAAAGCGCGGGCGGTGGGCTGCCCGAATTTCTCGGCGTAGAGATTATCGATG
>JAYGEV010000585.1:0-14460 GCA_046582225.1 Pseudomonadales bacterium | reverse complement strand
CCGGAACCCGCGCCACGGTCGTGCTGCATAACAACAAACAATCGCACGCTCGTCACCTTTCCGATATCACTGCCATTATCAATTCAGCCGATTATTCACCAGGTATCAACGAAATTGCAGTAGGTATTTTCGATCGAATTGCGGTCGCGGAGGCTCACATACACAGAACCAGCGTTGAAGCCGTGCATTTCCATGAGGTTGGCGCCATCGACTCCATCGTCGACATCGTAGCGGCAGCCATCTGTATCGACTTCCTGGATGTGGACACCATACTTTGCGCGGCGGTCGAACTCGGCGGCGGCATGGTCAAGTGTGCTCACGGAATCATGCCGGTACCCGCTCCGGCCACCGCAGAGATTCTCCAGGGCGTGCCCTGCCACTTCGGACGCGTTGACCAGGAAGCAACCACCCCGACGGGAGCCGCAATTCTCAAACAGGTGGTCGATCGCTTCGAGGTTCCGGCAATGTTTCGGATCGGCAAGATTGGCTATGGGGTCGGGCAGAAAGATTTCGCGGTGCCCAACGTGCTTCGAGTGATGCTGGGTCACGAAGAATCGCTCACCGATGCCGGCCCTTACGAGGTCGAAAGCAACGTTCAGATTGAATGCAACATCGACGACATGAGCGCGGAAGCCTTTCAGCCGCTGATGGACCGGTTGCTGGAGGTCGGCGCAAAAGACGTGTTCCTGACCCCGGTGGTTATGAAGAAGTCCCGTCCCGGTACGAAAGTCTCAATTCTATCCGGCAATGACGAGATAGACGCGGTCCTGGAGGCCTTGTTCTCCAGTTCGACTACGATCGGGGCGCGTGTTTACGAGGTGGAAAAACGCATGCTGCCCAGGGAAGTTCGCAGCATTTCCACCTCGTTGGGCTTGGTCAACGTGAAGATCGTCACGCTCAGCGATGGCAGCACGCGCTGGAAGGTCGAACACAACGACGTGATCGAGCTGGCTCGACAACATGGCGTGAGCTATCTGAGCTTGAAAGAGCGCGTCGAACATGAACTGCGAGCCGCGCTGGAAGAACTCGACGGTGGCTGACGGCGAAGTCGATCCAACCGATGATTCCCGAGGTCAGATCGGCGGGCGTCTGGAGAAGCTGCTCGATACGTTCCGATCCGGGGAAATCGAACTGTCCGATGCGGTTGCTGGCATACGTTCCGCATTCTTCGAAGATCTCGAGCACAGCACGCTGGATCACGATCGCGCCCGAAGAACCGGCGCAGCCGAAGTCATTTACGGTCTGCACAAAACGCCCGCGCAGGTGGCCGACGCGTTTGCAGCGCTGGTGGCAGCCGGCCAAAGCGCTCTGGCGACCCGGGTCAGTGAGGACGCCGCAAAGGCTGTGCGGGCGAGACACCCCGGAGCCAGGTTCCATCCGGGCGCTTCATTAATAAGCCTCAAGCAAGGTGGTCCGCAACTGGCCTCGACAAGCATCGCAATCGTTTCTGCTGGAACGTCTGATTACCACGTCGCAGAAGAAGCCGCGTTGACCGCGGAGTTCTATGACAATCCAGTCATACGCATTGCAGATGTCGGCGTAGCCGGATTGCACCGACTGCTTGCCCGCACCGAAGAGATTCGGAGCGCTCGGGTGGTGATCGTAATCGCCGGTATGGAAGGCGCCCTGCCGAGCGTAATCGGCGGGCTGGTCGACAAACCCGTGATCGCGGTCCCCACCAGCGTTGGCTACGGGGCTGCGTTCGACGGGATGACAGCATTGCTCGGCATGTTGACGAGCTGTGCTTCCGGCGTCTGTGTGGTTAACATCGACAATGGCTACGGCGCAGGTTATCTGGCCAGTATGATCAATCGCCTGTAGAGATTTGTACCTGGAGGTCCGAAATCGTGGACGCCGCACTCGCAGAAAAATACCAGCTTCTCAACGACTACCTGGGTCAGTTTGAAAGCAGTATCGTGGCTTTTTCGGGGGGCGTAGACAGTTCGCTGGTTGCCTACGTTGCAGCGCAAAAGCTCGGCAACCGGGCCCTGGCGATTACTTCCGGTTCCAGCAGCCTCAAACGCAGCGACCTGAAACTGACCCGCGAACTCGCCCGTAAGTGGGGCATTGAGCATCGGGTAATCGTCACCGACGAGCTCAGCAAGGCCGATTACCGGGCAAATCCAACCAATCGCTGCTTTCACTGCAAAACATCCCTGTACGTCGCATTGGCACAGATCGCCCACGACGACGGCTACGAGAAGGTTTTGAACGGCACCAACTGCGACGATCTGGGCGATCATCGACCCGGGTTGGAGGCTGCGAAGATGCACGATGTCGGCACACCCCTGGTTGAAGCGGGCTTCAGAAAAACCGACGTGCGGGCGCTCGCTGCGCACCTTGGCCTGGAAAACGCCCAGAAGCCGCAGGCCGCATGTCTGTCGAGTCGATTTCCCTACGGAACCCACATCGACGAGGCGAAGCTGGCCCAGGTTGAGCACGCCGAAGACGCGATCGCCGGTTTTGGCTTCAGTCAGTTCAGGGTGCGCCATCACGGTGATGTCGCCCGCCTGGAGCTTCTCCCCGAGGAGTTCGGGCTGGCGTTGGACAATCGCGTCGAAATCGAGACCGCGATCAAAGCCTGCGGCTATCGTTTCGTTGCGCTTGATCTGCGCGGATTTCGATCCGGTTCACTCAATGATGGAATCGTCAAGGTGGTCAACCTGCCAGCCTGATCACCCGTTCACCACGATACCCGAGGTAACAACAGCGACATGATCGAGCGACTCAATTTTGGCCGTACTGGCCACCACAGCAGCAGAACAATATTCGGCGCTGCAGCGTTGGGCGGCATGAGCCAGTCTCGCGCCATCGAGGTACTGGACTCCCTGTCTGGATATGGCGTCAATCACATCGACACCGCTGCAGGTTATGGCGAATCGGAGCTTCGGCTGGCCCCGTGGTTGACGCACAACCGTCAGGATTTCTTCCTTGCGACCAAGACCGGGGAACGCTCTGTCGCTGGCGCGCGCGATCAGCTGCAGCGATCGCTGGAGCGTCTTGGGGTAGATCAGGTAGATTTGATTCAGCTGCATAACCTGGTCGACGAGAACGAGTGGCAGACTGCAATGGGGCCAGGCGGGGCATTGGAGGCGCTGATCGAGGCTCGTGACGAAGGACTCGTACGCTTCATCGGGATCACCGGCCACGGCACCCGCGTTGCACAGATGCATCTGCGGAGCCTGGCCAGATTCGATTTCGATTCGGTCCTGGTGCCCTACAATTTCACGATGATGCAGCAGCCCGAGTACGCGGCCGATTTTGAAGCCCTCGTCACGCTGTGCGCAGAGCGCAACGTTGCAGTCCAGACCATCAAGTCAATTGCCCGGCGAAGATGGACCGAACAGGACGACGAAAAACGCTTCAGCTGGTACATGCCGTTGCGCGACGTTGAGCCTATTCAACGGGCCGTGCACTTTGTGCTTTCGCGGCCCGGCCTGTTCCTCAACACCTCCAGCGATGCAACGCTGCTGCCGATCGTTCTCAACGCCGCAGAACAATCGCTGGAACCACCCTCCGAAGATGCATTGCAGGCGGATATCCAACAACTGGGGATCGAACCACTCTTTGTCCGTGGTGTTTCCGACACCATTTAACGCGGCGGACCGAGCGTGACACACGATATCGCCATTGTGGGATCCGGCATATGCGGCATGTGCAGCGCGATGTCGCTGGCTCGGCACGGACATCGGATCACAATATTCGAACGCGACGAATCACCGCCGCCGGGCAACGCAGACGACGCTTTTTTTAACTGGAACCGCAAGGGTGCTGCACAGTTTCGCCACCCCCACGCATTCCTGGGTCTGATGTGCAATCTCATAGCCGACCAGTATCCCGAACTGCTCGAGCAGTTCTATGCCGCGGGTGCACGTCGGGTCGGGTTTCACGACATCCTTTCACCGGCGTTGCGAAAGCACTATCAAGCCGATGAGGGCGACGACAGGTTGTGGGTGCTGATGTGTCGGCGCGCAACGATAGAAACCGTGATGCGACGCTATGTCACGACGCTGCCGGGAGTGACCATTTCTGATCCATGCACGGTCACTGGGCTAACAGGCGAAACTCGTGCTGGAACGCTCGATGTCACCGGACTGCACGTACAACGCGCCGGGCGTACAAGCTCGCACCGATCAGACATCGTTATTGATGCCAGCGGTCGAACAACGAGCTTTCCACGCTGGTTTCGGGAACTGGGCTGCGATGTTGCGGAACAGAAAGATGATGCCCAGATCGTCTACTACACCCGACACTATCGGCTTCGAGACGGCGAATCGGAACCTCCGCGAGGAGAGAGCCGAGGCGCCGGCGATCTTGGTTACCTGAAATTCGGCGTGTTCCCCGGCGACAACGGCAGCTTCGCGATCATTGTGTGTGTATCGCATGCTGAGGATCAGATCAAAAAGGCGGTCCGAAATGGGGATCAGTTTGATCAGATCTGCCGGAGCATTCCGGGACTGGAACCATGGCTTGCCAGTGATCGCTCGGTCGCGACCACAGACCCATTCGGCATCGGAGACATTCATTCTGTGTGGCGCAGATTTGTTGTGGACGGAAAACCGCTGGCGCGCAACTTTTTCGCGGTTGGCGACGCCGCCGTACGGACCAACCCGTTGTATGGTCGCGGCTGCAGCACCGGAATACTGCACGCCAACATTCTGGCTCAGACAATCGAGCAGTTTGCCGACCCGTTGCAACGCGCCATCGAATACGACAGACAAACAGAAGCTGAACTGCGCCCGATCTTCGAGGCCAGCTTGCGCGAAGACCAGCGTGGGATCAGACGCGCCCAGGCAAGCAGGGAGAATCGCCTGCTGGAAAAACCCAACACTTTCAAGCGTTGGTTCAGTCTGGCGTTCACTGACGCGCTCGGTGCCGCTGCGCGAGATGACGTGAAGGTTTTGCGCGGCGTAATGCGCACTTTTCATCTGCTGGAAAAGCCCGGCGCATTCCTCAACAGCTGGGTGGTCCGACTCACCATTCTTCGCTATATGTTTCGCGGCAGGAGACGCAACGCGGCCAGCCGCCTGCAATCGGGCCCGGACAGAACCGAAATGCACGCGATCCTGGGCCTGCGCTTATCGAATTGACAGTCGGCACTATACGTTCGCGACAAACTGACCCAGCATCGTACCGTAGTGAATTCAGAGGTTGGGATCATATGAGCGATAGTGGCTGGCAGGTATTCCATGTCGACGACATCAAGGCGCAGATGTCGAGCAAGTCTGTCGAGTACAAAGAGTTTATCCGCGTACCGACCGTCTCCTGCGGCCTGTATCACCTGGAGGCCGGGTCTCAGGATATGCAAACGCCTCACGACGAAGACGAAATGTACGTCGTCCTGGAAGGCCGCGCCCAGCTACAGGTCGCCGACGAAGTTCATGAAGTGCGGCCCGGGTCGGTTCTGTACGTGCAGGCGGCCGAGACACATTCGTTTTTTGAGATCGAAGAGGACATGACCCTGCTGGTGGTCTTCCCCTCTGCGCGATAGCCTACCGGTCAGACTCGGCAGCGAAGTAGTCTGTCAGGCGTTTACCGGGCTCGTCGGGAAATTCAGAATTCAGGATGTTCACGTCCGCCAGCCGATCAATGCGAAAGTTCCGAAAGTCCTGACGCAGCTCGCACCACGAACCCAGAGTCCAGGTCTTGCCCCAGTATGCAAGCGTCAGCGGCCATACGATTCGCTCCGTAGCCT
The DNA here is from genome assembly GCA_046582225.1 of Pseudomonadales bacterium. GTDB lineage: Bacteria > Pseudomonadota > Gammaproteobacteria > Pseudomonadales > Azotimanducaceae > JAYGEV01. The sequence continues at coordinate 8,765 of JAYGEV010000585.1, read as the reverse complement.
GCTCTCCGGCGTCCCGGTAGCTCAGGAACACGCGCATTCTACGGTTGATCGCGTCACGGACTTCGCCGAGCATTCGGGTGGCGGCTTCCGGAATCTCTCGATCAGGCACGATCAGAGACTGCGAGTTGAGCCCCGGTCGCAGGCGTTCAGGGAGAACCGCATCCACCTTGGCGAGAATTCGATCGGCCGCCTGCGCCATCATCGGGTCGCCCCAGGTTTTTGCGACGTCAGCACCAAACACCAGAGCCTGCAGTTCGTCCTCATCAAACATCAAAGGCGGCAGGTTGTAGCCTCTGCGCAGGCAGTAGCCGACGCCCGCCTCACCATCGATGGGTACGACTGAGGCCATCAGATCCTGGACATCCCGATAGATGGTCCGCTCCGATACCTCGAGATGCTCAGCGAGTGCCCTGGCGGTGACCACGCGGCCGCGCCCGAGCATCAGCACGATTTGAAACAGTCGATCTGCGGGTCGCATGCATGGCAATATATCACGCCTGCTGCCATGGACTGCCGCGCTACTGACATACCGGTGTCAGTAGTGATTCAATAATGCAGCCTATTTGAATATGCTACTGCCACAACGGTGTCAGTAGATGTCAGTTAGAATGGCACCTCAACATCACCTGGGGGCAGTACGATGACGCATTTGACCACCTGCAGCGCAGAACCCTGCATGGGCCGCAACCCCTCTCGCCGTAGCGCGCTGGCCGCCGCGACGCGGTCCTGGTCCCGGTTCATTCGCCTGCGACAGGCGCGCCACGTCTGGTCAGGGGTTGCGCCACAGCGGCAGTCCGCCGGGTCAGCCCCGCCCACCGGCACGGGCCCCGCACCTTAGATGAGCTAAAGCCGACTGTCTAACGGCCGTGAAGCCGGACCGGAAGTTCCGTGTATCCCTTCACGAAAGGAGACTTAACTCGAACCGGATCACCCACCAGTTCCACGGTGTGAAACCGCTCGAGGATCTCCTCCCATAGAATACGCAATTGCATCTCCGCTACCCGGTTACCCATACAGCGATGGATGCCGAAGCCGAACGCGATGTGTTTGCGCGCGTTGGGCCGATCGATCACAAACGCATCGGCGTCATCGAACATTTCCGGGTCACGATTCCCCGACACATACCACATAGCCACCTTGTCGCCGGCCTTGATCTGCTGACCACCAAGCTCGGTATCAACGAGCGCCACCCGGCGCATGTAGGCCAGCGGGGTTTGCCAGCGGATGATCTCAGAGACCATGTTCGGAATCAGCGAAGGATCGTCGCGCAGCTTCTGATACTGATCGGGATTCTGATTCAAAGCCAGCACGCCGCCGCTGATGGAATTGCGGGTGGTGTCATTGCCGCCGACGATCAACAGCACCAGGTTGCCCAGATACTCCATGGGTTGCATATTCTTGGTGGCCTGGCCATGGGCGAGCATCGACACCAGATCATTGCCCGGAGGTAGCTTGACCCGCTCGTTCCAAAGATTGGTGAAGTACTCCAGGCACTCGAGCAGCTCCGCCTGACGCTCCTCTTCGGTTTCGATGAGCCCGCCTGGCCCCGGGGCCGCAGTGGCCACATCCGACCAGCGCGTCAACTTGTAGCGATCCTGGTAGGGGAAATCGAACAGCGTTGCGAGCATCTGGGTGGTGAGCTCGATGGAAACCCGCTCAACCCAGTTGAAGGTCTCGTCCAGCGGCAGTTCATCCAGAATGGCGCAAACGCGCTCACGAATCGTTGGTTCCAACGTGGACAGGTTGCGCGGGGCCGCCACCTTTGCAACCTCTTTGCGTTGCTGATCATGCTTGGGCGGATCCATGGCGATGAACATTTCCAGCACAAAGTCTTCTTCCTGGTCGCCGAGTACGATGGTTGGCTCTGAGGAAAATATTTCGTTGTGGGTATCGACGTATTTGATATCCGCATACTTCGTCACCGACCAGTACGGCCCGACTTCGCTGTCGCGACAGTAGTGAACCGGAGCTTCGTCGCGCAGGCGTTCAAAATACGCCCAGTGCGAGTCGTTCTGAAACAGTTCGCCCTGGGCCACATTGAGATCTTCCAGCGCTAACTGATAAGGGTCCTGGTTGAGCACATCGGGGTTTTCGTAGGTTGTTTCGCTCATCTGCATCTCGTTACATGGTTAGTAATCGGCCACGCCGGACCGTTTTCGGGCTCATCATCCTTTCATCATCCAAGGCCAACAACACTGCTAACTCCAGGGAGCGACCAGCACCTTGCCCTGGGTGTCCGGGTGGCCAAGCGCTTCGAACGTTGAGGCAACTTCATCCAGGCGAACCGTGTCGGTGATGATGGGCTCAACATTCAAGGTCCCATCGGCAATCATTTCCAGCGTTTCCCGGAATTCATCGACGCTGTATCCCAGCACATACTGCACGTTCAGTTCTTTGTTGACGGCGACCAGCGGCCTGCTGACGTCTTCGAGCAGACAGACGCCGACAATGACAATCCTGGCATTCCGCGGCGCATCCAGAAATATTCCACCAATCATTCCTGGCACACCGACACACTCGAATATTGTCAGCGCATCGGCCCGGACCAGCTCGCGGGTTTCGTAGGGAGATTGCTCACGCGGGTCGATGACCACATCGGCACCCATCGTTTCTGCCAGCGCGCGCCGGGCGGGTGCAAACTCGGTCACAACAACGGGACCCGCGCCGCGTTGTTTGAGGCTCGCAACAACTGCCAGGCCGACTGGCCCGGCACCAATGACCAGAATCGCTTCGTTGCCTTCGAGTCGAGCCTTGTTCACGGCGTGACAGCCAACGGCCATCGGCTCGGTTAGAGCGGCGAACTGATGCGGGGTTCCCGCCGGAACCGCGATCGATAGCCGCTCGTTGAGGACCAAGTATTCGGCAAATCCGCCAGGAACGTTTTCAGAGTATCCCACCGCTTCAAACTCCCCACGACGGGGTAGCGCAGGAATCGCGCACACCAGGCTCCCGATTGGAACGCTGCCCTTGGTATCGGGTCCGTACTCGACCACTTCCGCACAGAATTCATGGCCCAACACCACCGGGTTCAGGGTCGTCAGGCGGAAAGCGCCCCCTGCTTCCCGGCTGGCGGCAACAAATTCTTCGGTGTGTTTTGCCGCATGAAGATCGGACCCGCAAATCCCGCAAGCCACAGATTTGACCAGCAACTCGCCCGCCCGAGGCTGTGGATCGGGAACCTCGTCCACCCAGATCCGGCCACGTTCCATCAATGCCGCTTTCATAGATTCGGTGTCTCCATGAAGGGCGATGGTAGCACTATCCGCCTGGGCTTAACGGGTCCGAACCCACCTCGGTCGGAGCATCCGGTGCAATGTCTTCCAGAGCGCGGCGCGCGGTTTCGGGAAAGAACGCGAGCACGATAATGGGCACCACCAGACACCCGCCAGCAAGCACCGAAATGGCCGCCCAGTTGGAACCCAGCAGCGGGAACAGGGCCGATACGCCGGCAAGCCCGACGATTGCTCCGAGCGTCGCGGTTAGAGCCCGGGCGCCGGCAGCGGTGCTGCGGTGAGATGTTGGGAACATTTCCGCACTGTAGGTTCCCTCGGTAACGCCGGTGCCGAGTTGAAAAAACAACAACACAATCCACAACACCGGCAGCAACGCGCCCGACGCGTTGTACAACAGTATCGCCGCAATCCCAACGCCGAAGGCAAATATCGCGGTAATCGGTCGACGACCGCGGGTGTCGCTCAACCACCCTGCCAGCGGATTGCCGAGAATGACGACCGCCCCACCGACCAAGGTCATCAGAGCCACGGCAGCCGGAGACCATCCATGGGCATCCTGAAGATACTTCGGAGCGAAGAACGTGGCCGAACTGGTAGCCACCGAGGTCATGAACACGGCGGCCGCCAGCGCCCAGAAGCGCCTCGGGTAGCGCCGTCCCAGTTCCAGAATCGGAGACAACGCATTCGCCCCCAGGCGCTCCTGATGGTGCGTTGGCAACTCCCTGAAGCGTTCAGTTTCCGGAAGCGTCCTGCGCCAGTACGCGACCAGCATCAGCGGCACCAGCCCGACCAGATACAGCGCGCGCCAGCCGTAAGGCAACACGTCGACGAATCCAAACAACAAGGCGGCAAAGCCCCCGCCACACGCTTGAATCGCGCCCGCGGCCCCGACACCCCAACCCCGGTGTTCGGCCGGAAACTCCTCGACGATCACCACCATGGCCAGGATGGTTTCCGCCACCGCAAACGCGCGCGCTAAAAACTGCAGTACCACGAACGTCTCCGCGTTTGGAGAGAACGCGGTCAAGCCCGTGAGTATCGTGTAGGCGACGATGGTGATCAGCAGCATCCGCCGCCGACCCACTCGGTCGGCCGCAACGGCAATAAACAACGAAAACAAAGCACCCGCCCGAACAAGCGACCCGAGCAGTCCGAGATCCGCTTCGGCAACGACAAGGTCAGCCTGAATCTGCTTGAGATTCAGGGTAAACAGGAACATGTCGTAAGTTTCGAAAAAAGACACGGCCGCGACGAGGCCGAGCACGCGCCATTGCCGCGAGCTAAGCTCCGGCGGTCTGCCGAGAAACCAGGCGAACCGGTACCAGGAAGGGCGCCTGGCGCTCACCAGGGGTCAGTCAGCTGGAGCTTGAACCAGTTCCAGATAGGAATCCTGGAAGTGAATGAAGCCTACATCGCCGGCAGCGGGAAAGGCCTCACGGGAATCGCGCTGAGTCGCCGGCATATCGATGGCGCCCAGCCGAAAATGGGAGTAACCCGCCTCAACGAAAATGTCATCTGTCCAGCGCGGTTGAACGCCTTGCGCGCAACCAGACAACAGGCCCAGGCTGACGCCCGGAGCTTCGCGACTCAACAGCTGCACCGTTCCCAGTCCGTGAAAGCTCTCGGTCACCACCGTTTGCAGCCCGAAGTGTTTCTGATACGCGACCGCCACCTCATCCACGCGTTCATCCGCGGTCCAGACATAGACCCGGTGGTTTTCGCACGCCAACTCCTGGGACGGGCCGACCTCGTAGACCTGCCCATCCGGACCGCGCACCAGCAGCCAGGATTGCTCACCCGCCAGGAACGCCGCTGCGGCGGACTCTGACAGGGGTGTTCCAAGCCCACGTTCCTGCCAGAGCTGATAGATCGCAACAGGGTCACGATGCGTTAGGCGAAATATTGTGTCGCCCTCACGGGGTCCCGCGCTTGCAGGCCGTTGCTCGGCACGGTAAGAGGTAAAGTTATCTTTTTCCAGATAATCAACATCCGTGGTTTCTCCACGACGCCAGATGTACTGGCGACCCATGCCCGGATAGAAATTTTCGATCAGCGGCTCAAATCCAAACAGCTGCAGAAACTCAAGCGTGTCGGCCAGCTGCCCCTCGATGGGTACATCTTTCTGGGCAACGCCCTCTGGCGGCGCGCTCTCGATGATGGTCGTTCCGTAGTGTGCAATGCATGGGGTTGCCATGGTCTCTCCCGACGTGTTCTGCTGTTCGCAACCCGCATATTATCCATAAAGGCTTTATCGTGACGACCTTCAGCCTGGTTCAGACCCACCACGGCATCAGCTGTACAGACATCGAACAGACCAAGGCGGTTTTGCGAACCATCGGGTTCACCAGTCACCAGCCGGGCGTGCCAGAACCGCTGACCTTCCGCAACATCGACGATGACTTCATCGGCCAGGTGACCGCGCCCGTTCTGGGAGACATCTATCACACGCATTACGTTGAGAACCCGGTGACCGGTCAACAGATCGACCTGATCGAAATTTCGAGCGACGCGCTCAAGACGAGAGACTGGCGGGACCCCGCTCAGGGCGACCTCATCATCGGCATTCAGGTCGAAGATCCCGACACCGCCTATGCTGCGATGTGCGCCGCTGACCGAAACACGGCGTACAGCGAACCAACCCGCCTGCAGGCCGAAAACGGTCTGCTGTTCGACTGGCGCGACGGGCAGCGCTCGATTCTGACCACCCAGGCACCGTTCGCGGTTCTACATTACAGCGAGCACGACTTTCCGCTCGCGCGGAGGTTTTACGAGGAGGTGCTCGACATCGCAGTTGCACAGATCGGCGAATCGCCAGACGGCAATACCTTTCGGCTCCAAGACATCGGCGGGCGGGTGGACGTCAAGGTTTCGGCGACTACGCCGGTGCTGGATTTCGCAGAATTCGGCAAGCGCTATCCCGGCGCGAATCACTTCCGCCTGATTAACCAGGACATCGAGCGCATTGCTCGCAAAATCGAAGAGACGGGCCTGGGTGGATTCATCATTCCGCCGGCCAATGGCTTCGCGTTCCTACGGGGCCCCGCCGGAGAGGCGATCGAAACCTTTGATCAGGCCTTCGGACTAAGCGGATTAACCGGCTAAGATCTCGTAGTCAATGTGCAGCTCCGGCAGGTTCCGGAGAATGAAGCTCGGTTCGGCTGCCGGTGGCGCGTGGCCCGGCGCCAGGCGAATATTGTCCATGCGTCTCAGCAGGGCCGGAAATCCCAGGTTCAACTCCTGGCGCGCCAGCGGTGCGCCAATGCAGTGATGCACGCCGGATCCAAATGCCAGCTGCATGCCAGCTTTCTTGCGATGCAGATCCAGTTCATCGGGATTCTCGAACTGGCGTTCGTCGCGATTGCCTGCACCGTAGCGAATCATGATAGAAGCCCCGGCCTTCAATTGGACGCCGCCCAACTCGGTGTCCCTGGTCACCACCCGCGGCAGTCCCTGAACCGGAGCCTGCAGCCGTAACGCTTCCTCGACGAAGGTTTTAGTCAGGCTCGGATCCGCGCGCAACGCCTTTTGCGCCTCCGGGTTTTCGCACAACAACAACATGCCCCAGCCAAAAGTGCTGGTGGTTGTCTCGTGGCCCGCCACCAGGAACTGATTGAGGATGCTCAGACTTTCACCATGAGTCAGCGGTCGGTCCTCTTCTTCGAGGTTGGTGTTGGCGAGAATACTGATCATGTCCTCTTTTGGATCGATGCGACAATCCTCGATGATCCGTACCAGCAGGTTTTGCAGATCCACGCCAAGCTGAGCACGGTGCACCATTTCGTCGGGCTCCAGCGGCGTTAACCGCAAACCGGCCGCCGCCGCGGTCGCACCCTCGTTGAACAGCTCGCGGTCTGCTTCGGGAATCCCCAGCCGGTCAGCAATGATCCTCAGCGGCACGGGGTACGCGAACGCCTGCATGAAATCGACGCGGCTGGCACCGATGAACGACGCCAGCGTCTCGTCGACGACCGCCTGCACCGCGTCCTCGGCATCTCTGATCCGGCTCGCGGTAAACAGCTTGGAGACCAGCGAACGATATTTGGTGTGATCAGGTTCATCGAGCGTGAGCATGGTGGGCGGAATTAGAATCATCTCGCCATTGAGTCGCATGAGCTCGTCCTGTACGGCCTTCGAAGCGGACTGAAAAGCCATATCCCGCGACAGGTTGAGCACGGTGTCGAACTTGCTGGAGAAGGTCTCGGTGTCTTTGATGACCTGACGAATCAGGTCATAGCGGGTAACCACATGAAGGCCGAATCCGGCCACCTCGTATACCGGCGCGTGTTCACGCAGTCGGGCGTATGCCTCCCAGGGGTCTATCAGCGTTGGAACATCGAACAGCTGGATGTCTGAGAGGTCGCTCGCTTGCAAGGTGCTGGCCATCGCAACAATCTCCTGGCTATATGGGGACGATCTGCAAGATACCATGAACGCGCAACCCGGGAGGACTAGAACAATGACCGAGGGCGCTGGACACCATTATGACTGATCTGCTGACCGACCTGGCGCGCAACCACCCGGACAAACTGGCACTGATCGACGACCGGCCCGATTGCACGATCATCAAATGGACTTACGCCGAACTTGAAGCCAATGCGAACGCCCTGGGCAGGGTGTTCCAGAGTGCCGGGGTCGAACCCGGAAATCGGATCATCTGGTGCGGCCAGAACTCAACCTGGGTCGTTGCCACGGGAATGGCGGCACGCAAGATCGGGGCCGGCCGGCACGATGATCTACACCTCGGGCACTACCGGCAGACCCAAAGGTGCGGTGCGCAACAACATGGGAGACCCTGCTCAGGTCACCGCGCTGATCGAAATGATGCGGCTGCGCTCCGACAACGTGTACCTGGCCACCGGCCCGCTGTATCACTCAGGGCCCAGCGGATTCATGGCCTTTGCCTTTGCCTTTGCCTTCGGCAACACCGTGGTCCTGCAACGAAAGTTCGATGCCGAGGATTGGCTGCGGCTGATCGACAAGTACCGCATCTCATTCACCTTCAGCGCGCCAACCCCGGTGCGCCTCGCAACGCAGCTGCCAGCGCAAAGCCTGTCCCGGTATGACCTGTCGAGCGTTCGGGTCACCATCGCGAATGCCGCTCCGTGGAGCTTTGCCCTGAAAAAGCCTACCTCGAGCACTTCCCGGCCGACTCGCTGTTCGAAGTATACGGCTCTACCGAACTTGGCGTGAACACCGTCATGTTGCCCCAGGATCAGCTACCAAAACCCGGCTCGTGTGGCCAGGCCGCACCGCGGGTGGAGATCATTCTGATCGATGACGACGGCAACGAGGTGACTGAACCCCACGTGCCGGGCGAGGTCTTCATTCGCTCACCAAGCGTGTTCACCACCTACCACAAAGCCCAGGAAAAATACCTTGAGGACCGTCGCGGCGACATGCAGACCGTTGGCGACATCGCGTACTTTTTTGGGGCGGGTTGCAACCCATGTACCCCCCTCATTCTGATCAATGTGCCGCCTGAGTGAATAATTTCCGCCGAAGTTATCTATACCCCGTTGCCAAGCCCAACCA
>JAYGEV010000609.1:0-3437 GCA_046582225.1 Pseudomonadales bacterium | reverse complement strand
TCGTCGCTGGTCAGATCCAGTTGTGGGTGAGACATGGAAATCCTTAGTAGCTGGTTGATTGTTACTCTCAGAGACGATACTGCATTTGTTGATGAAGCGAGATCCATAGTTGACGATGGGTTGGTTACGGTGAAGCTTGCTAACCATGAAACGATGGCAAACTGTTCTGCTCGCCCTGGTATCGCTCCTGCTTGTGCTCGGCGGTTACGTCTTCTTGCAATTTCGAGCCATCGACGTTGAACGCTTGAGTGACGACTTGTTCGTGTTGCGCGGCTTCGGAGGCAATACGGCAGTGCTCAGGACCGGGGCCGGCACGGTCTCGACACGATGACGCTCCCTCTGCAGGGCCAGAGGATACGTGAGAAGGCACGCGAACTCACCGGCGCAGAGACAGTTCTGGTGATCAACACGCGCTATCATTTGGACCACACGCATGGAAATCCGGCTTTCGAACCGGGCACGCGAGTGCTGTCGACCGAGCGCACGCTGTCTCACCTGAAAGCCCTCGATGCAGATTTCTGGAGCGGGGACGCAGCCGAATTGCTGCCCAATGAGACCTTTGCGGATCGCCAGACGCTGACAATTGGCGGCAAGACGCTGGAACTTGTTCATCCCGGTAGGGGTCACACCGATGGCGACCTGGTGGTGCTGTTCGCCGAAGAGGGTGTGATCCACATGGGCGATCTGCTTTTCAACGGCCACTACCCGAACATCGACCTGGAGGCTGGTGGCACCGTGCAGGGTTGGCCCCAGACGCTGGATCGAGTGGCGCCAATGAGTTTCGATCGGGTCATTCCCGGCCATGGCCCGACCACTGATCGCGTGGGTTTCGCCCAGTTTCGAACGTTCATGGTACAACTCGGTGAGATCGGTCGACGCGCGGCTGCCGAGAAAATCAGTCTCGAGAATACCCTCGCAACCGACCAACTCACCGCTGACGCGGGCTATGTTCCGATTCGGTTCATTATCTCGCTGGGCCTGGACCGGGAGTTCGTACTGCGACGCGCGTGGGAAGAGGCCACCGGGAACTTCACCGTTGCGAACTAGCGCGTAGAACTAAAGTTTGACGTAATCCGGGTTGGTTTCGAACGCCGCCACGAAATCAAAAGCCTGGCCCGGGTTGTCGTCAGTGCCTGCTTCCCAGCCATGCCACGGATATTCCACCGCACCGTTTTCGCGCAGCATCGGCGCGTTGGTATCGGGGTTTACGGCAAAGAAAATGCCATGCTCCTCGCCGCGTTGCAGCGGATAGCGATCCCGTTTCGGTGCCCCGGGCTCTGCGCATCCATACATGCCGCCTGTGCCGGTTCCGTTATAAAAGACCCAATGTATTTCTGCGAATGCGGGACTGGTTGGTGACGGGGCGTTGGCATGGTTGTGCGTGGACAGATCGACACCCTTGCCCGCGGTCCAGAGGTTCACGTAGGTGATTTCCGTTCCGTCCTCGTCGAGCAGATGAAAACCTGGCGACATGTAGGCGTCGGCGCCGTTGAAGATATCGGTGAACTGGCCGAATTTCTCGTCAAACCGCTGCCAGTTGAAGGCGTCATCGTGGGGCCCGTTAATGACCAGCTGGTCCATGGACTCGATCACTTTCGGCGCATCGCTGGATTGGGTGAACACACTGAGCAGGGCGCCGTCGGCGCCAGCTTTAACGTGATCGGCGTCGACAAACGTGTCACGAACCTGTCTGAGCGGAGCAAACGCGTCGCGCTCGATGTTGACCAACTCGCCTGTGATCACCTTGATATAGATTCGACCGCCATTCGGTTCGAGGCCGATCTTTTCATCGGACCCGAGCCTGACGAACTGAATGGTCCACCCTGCGACGGACCAGATGTCTGACACGACAACGGCGTTGCCCTGAGTTGTTGGTCCCAGCGTGATGTTTACGCCTTCGCGCTCCAGACTTGGAGCGGTAGGCGCGCCTGGTTGAACTGTGGATTGCATTACGATGTCGTTGGATCCGCTGTTGGTCATTGTGTGTTCCTCACGAACGGGTCAGGCGCTGCTAAGCGCTCAGCTCGAATCCTTGGTAGTCGTTGTCTGCCACCTGTTTGCATTTTTCTGCATAGGGTGGAAATCCGAGATAGGGCATGAAGACCCGTGGCTTGCCGGGGATGTTGGCGCCCAGGTACCAGGAGTTGCAGTTGGGGTACAAGCTGGCGTTGCCGACTTCATTAACGTGTTCCACCCAGTCTGTCTGGGCGTGTTGCGATGCGCTGATACTTGCCAGGCCCTTCTGGTTGACGAAAGCGATGCAGTCTCCGATCCAGTTCACATGATGCTCGATGGATGGCAACATGTTGGTCAACACAGAAGGACTTCCGGGACCGGTGATGGTGAAGAGATTAGGAAATCCGGAGATGCTAAGACCCAGATAAGTCTTGGGCCCTTCTGACCAGGCGTCTTCTAACGGCAGTCCGGCCGATCCGCGAATGTCGATCCTGGCCATCGCACCAGTCATCGCATCAAATCCGGTGGCGAATACGATGGTGTCGAATTCGTAGGTTGCCTCGGATGTGTCGAGGCCCGTTTCCGTGATGGCCTGTATGGGACTCGCGCCGACGTCTACCAGGGAAACGTTCGAGCGATTGAACGTCGCATAGTAGTCGGAGTCGACGCACAATCGTTTGCAGCCGACTACGCTTGTCGGCGAGAGCAGTCGCGCGGTTTCTGGATCCTCGACGATGTCAGAAATCTTGTCACGAACGAACTCTGCGGCGGTCTCGTTCGAGGCGGAGCTGAACACCAGATCCGCAAATGCGGCCAGGAACGGCAATCCACCATGTGCCCAGCGCCGCTCGTATTCGCGTTCGCGCTCCTCGGCGGAAACGTCCATGGCGTTGGCCTGGTTGTAGCCAAAGTCCGCATGAAATGCGGTTTGGCTGTTGGCCTGGCGGAACGCCGGGTAGTTGGCTTTGATATCACGCACGCGCTCGGCGTTCAGCGGTTGGTTGTGGGCCGGAATCGAGAAATTCGGCGAGCGCTGGAACACGGTAAGGTGTTTGGCCTGCCCGGCGATCAACGGAATGCTCTGAATGCCCGAAGAACCGGTACCGACCACGGCAACCCGCTTGCCGCTGAAGTCGATCGGTTCGTGGGGCCAGCGGCCGGTGTGGTACCAGTCGCCCTGAAAGCTGTGCAGGCCTTCGAAATCGGGCAGGTTGGTCGATGACAGGCAGCCGGTCGCCATCACGACGTATTTGGCGTTGAGCTGACTGCGGTCGTCGGTGGTGACCGCCCAGCGACTGGTGGAGTCGTCGAAGTGCGCGGCCTCCACCCGGGTGTTCAACGAAATGTTGCCGCGCAGATCGAATCGGTCCGCGACATGTTCGATGTAGGTCAGAATTTCGGCCTGGGTTGCATAGCGCTCCGACCATTCCCACTCCTGCTGCAGCTCGGCAGAGAACTGGTAGGAATATTCCATGCTCTCG
>JAYGEV010000515.1:0-2136 GCA_046582225.1 Pseudomonadales bacterium | reverse complement strand
CGCCGACGGCGAGGAAGTCGAGCAGTGTGGCAACGGTGCGCGGTGTGCAGCCAAGTTCATCGCGCTGCGGATGCTGAGCCCCAAGCAGAGCCTGTGGCTGCAGACGCTTGGCGGGCCCATCCAGACGCGCCGGCTCGACGAGGATACCGTAGAAGTGGACCTCGGGGTGCCACGCAACGAACCCACTGATGTTCCCTATTCGGTGCCTGCCGCATGCCCACCAGAGGTCGAAAATGCGTTGACTTATCAGCTGCAATGCGAAGCCGGACGCTACGAGCTGACGCCGGTATCGATTGGCAACCCACACGGCGTGATGTTTGTTACCGACATTACCAGTACCCCGGTTGAGGAACTCGGGTCACAACTGGTGAAGCATCCATTCTTTCCACACGGGGCAAACATCGGATTCTGCCAGGTTGTAGACCCCGCCTTTGCCCGCCTGCGAGTGTTCGAACGCGGGGTCGGAGAAACCCGAGCGTGCGGTACCGGTGCGTGCGCAGCGGTCGTAGCAGGCCAACTGGCAGGGAAGCTCGGCCAGCGCGTAAAGGTCTCCCTTCCCGGCGGCAAGGTTCGCATCAGCTGGCAGGGACCCGATACCCCCGTTAGACTGGCCGGACCTGCCAGCCTGGTGTATGAAGGCCAGATCAGTCTATGAGCGCGGCCCACGACGAGCCGACTAAGCTGACCGACGAAGAAGTCACGTCGTTCCTGCGTCTGGATCCCGACTTCTTTCAGCGCCATGTCGGTCTGCTCTCCGAACTCAACCTACCTCACGAGTCGGGCACAGCGGTGTCGCTGATAGAGCGGCAGGTGGCCATCCTGCGCGAACGAAACATGAACATGCGACGACGCATGAACGAACTCATAGAGGTCGCAAAGCAGAACGAATCGCTGTTCGATAAGATTCGCTCGTTGACTCTCGAACTGCTGCACGTTGATGGTTGGCACGCGCTCAATGAGGTCCTTGCCACCTACGTACTGGCGGATTTTCAAGCGGATTTTGTCTGCTGTCACCTGTCCGCCTATGGGATCAAGCTGGATCATCTTCTCAGCCATACCGACGACGCACCGTACGAACGTTACCTCAGCGACCACCAACCGATGTGCACCGCACTACGTTCCGATGAGCTGGACCTGTTGTTCCCGATCGAACTGCATGTCACAGAGGGCAGCGCAGTCCTCGCCCCATTGCGGTTGGACGGTGTTTCGGGGTGTCTGGCGATCGGCAGCCGCGACCCGTCATATTTCAGTTCCGACATGGACACCTTGTTTGTGTCCTACATTGCCGAAGTGCTCACCCGCGTTGTCCAGCGTCTTGCCCCATGAGTGACCCCTGGCTCGACCGCTTTCTCGAGCATCTGCAGGTTGAGAAACATTATTCGGCAAATACGATCAGCGCATATCGCCGAGATCTAGATCGGCTCGCCAGATCCATAGACGTGCCGTGGCATGAGGTGCGTGGACATCACATCAGTACATTCATCGCATCGCTCCACGGCGGGGGACTGGCACCGCGAAGCATCCAGCGAACTCTGTCGGCAACGCGCTCGTTTTTTTCCTATCTCGAGAAGAACAACGTCGTCGAAGCAAATCCAACGGCTGGGAAAAGGTCGCCTAAATTACGCCCTAAACTTCCCAGAACACTGGACACCGACCAGGCGGCTCAGCTGTTCGCGTTCGAGCCGAGAACCGCTATCGAAAAGCGCGACTGCGCCATCGTGGAGGTGCTCTACGGAAGCGGCATCCGGCTGTCGGAGCTGGTGGGCATCGACATATGCGACCTTGATCTAACAGGCGGGTTCGTGAGGGTGACCGGGAAGGGAAACAAGATGCGTCAGGTGCCGCTCGGCACCCAGTGCGTGGCCGCCATCGAATCGTGGCTTGCGTGCCGCGGATTTCCGCCAGGCAACGAGCCCCTGTTCACCGGCCGTCCGGCGCGGCGAATCAGCCCAAGAACGGTCCAGCTGCGGTTGAAACAGATGGCGCGCAGACAGCTGGGCAACAACCAGCTGCACCCGCACATGCTGCGGCACAGCTTTGCCAGCCATATGCTCGAATCCTCCGGTGACCTGCGCGCGGTACAGGAACTCCTCGGCCACGCCGATATCTCAACCACTCAGATCTACACTCACCTGG
>JAYGEV010000510.1:0-3401 GCA_046582225.1 Pseudomonadales bacterium | reverse complement strand
TTGCTCCCCGCCGAGGTTGCACTGCAGATCGTTACCGCATCGAAGCGGGTCGCGGGAGGCGAGCTGGATGCGCATTTTCCGGTGGACGTATTTCAGACCGGCTCCGGCACCAGCAGCAACATGAATGCCAACGAGGTCATTGCGAGGCTTGCATCGGCGGAGTCCGGGCTGGCGATCCATCCGAACGATCACGTCAACCACGGCCAGAGCAGCAACGATGTCATCCCAACCGCAATCCACGTGAGCGCGGCGCTGGGCGCTCGAGAGCTGCTGCTGCCAGCGCTTGAACATCTGGCAGCCACACTGCGATCCCGCGCCACCGAGCTCGCAAAAACCGTCAAAACCGGCCGCACGCACCTGATGGACGCAATGCCCATCCGCATGGACCAGGAGATCGGCGCCTGGGCGACCCAGGTTGAACGCGGCGTATCGCGTATCCAATCCACCATGCCGCACTGCGAACAGCTCGCTCAGGGCGGCACCGCAGTTGGTACCGGGGTGAATGCCCATCCCGAGTTCGGCGCACGATTCGCCAATCGGCTGGCCGACGTCACCGGCATTCGGTTTCGGCCCAGTTCTGACTATTGCGAAAGCCTTGCCAGCCAGGACGTTGCCGTTGAGGTTTCCGGCCAGTTGAAGGTCGTTGCCGTGAGCTTCATGAAGATCGCCAACGACCTGCGCTGGATGAACAGTGGACCCCTCGCGGGTATCGCCGAGATCAGCCTGCCCACTCTGCAACCCGGCAGCAGCATCATGCCGGGCAAAGTCAACCCGGTGATTCCCGAAAGCGTGACCATGGTCTGCGCCCAGGTGATCGGCAATGACACGACGATCACCATCGCGGGTCAGTCAGGCAACTTTCAGTTGAACGTGATGTTGCCGGTGATCGCCTACAATCTGCTCCAGAGCATTGAACTGCTTGCAAACGCCGCGCGAGCGCTGGCGGATAAAGCCCTCGCGGGTTTCACTGTTAACCAGCAGGCAATCAAAGAACGGGTCGGCCGCAATCCCATTCTCGTCACCGCGCTAAATTCGGTGATCGGCTATGACAAGGGCGCCGCGATCGCAAAGGCCGCATACCGCGAAGGTCGACCGGTGATAGATGTGGCTCTGGAGCACACAGATCTTTCCCGAGAAGAGCTGGAAAACCTTCTCGACCCGGCGCTGCTGACACAACCAGGCAATTGAGGCGGCGCTTTCAGACGGGCACCTGGACTTGCGAACCCGTTAGCGCAGCAGATCGATGATTCTGCTGTATTTCAGCAGGAATTCACGCCGAGGTTTGCGCAAACCTTCTTCATCTATTTCGTTGTACACAAGGTACAAGCCGGCGTTTGCCGATTGCAGCCATGAAAACCGCACGTTGGTGGCGACCAGATCATCACGATCATCGTACTGAACCAGAGCCTGCAGCAGAATCTTGGGCGTAAAGGAATACGACACGCGCAGGCGCGCAAGGTTGATCTTGAAGCGGCCATCGGGAACCGGCAGATCGATGTCGTTGTAGTTCCAGGTCAGTTCAGTACTGAACGGTTCTCCGATACGGTAACGAACGGTGGGTTGAAGGGTCACGCGGTTGCCTCCGAACAGCCCGCCGGCGGTCATTCGAATCGACGCGCTGAGCGGCGCCGCCTCGTCGCTCATGATCACCAGCGATGCTTCTTCGTGATCGTATTGGTCAGCGGCAAGCGTCACCCCATCGACAATGTCGAACGGTGTCTTTACGCCTTCATGCTTGATGTTCACGCCGGTATGGATCTCGATTCCGTTTTTCCATTCCCAATGATTGCCCGCATGTAAGAATCCGGACTCATAAAACCCATCGAAGTCCCAGAAACCTCGATAAACGAGGTGTGGCCGCAACTCGTGTAGGCCCCACCAGTTCTCGGGTCGATATCGGCGTCGGAAGTGAAAGGCGCCTTTGCGGTAGCCGCCGCGGGCGAGGAAACCGACCTCCGGATTGAATTCATCGCCGACTTCTTCATATTCGATACTGTTCGACCATTTCGCCGAGCTGTAATTGGCGCGCAGGGCGAACGCGTGGTCCTTGCCCGTCAACCCAGGGGTGTCGGTCTTGGCCGCATATCCCGAGAGCAGCGTGTTGTCGCCGATGCCCCAACGTCCATCAATCGCGTAAGTACGGTTGTAGTCGTCGTCATCGTCATCGAGCAGGCCGCCATCACCATCGCGATTCACGAAAATGGCGCCGATGGACGATCGATTGGGGAATTCCTGATTGACCCGCACCACTGAGTAGTCATTGCGCGGCGCAATGCCATCAACGGCTTCGGAGCGCATGTACAACAGACCCACATTGGTGCTGTTGCCGATCTTGCCGGACAGCCGTAACCCCGCGTCGATGGGAACTGGGGCGCCGTCGTTGCTGACCCCAATGCGGCGACTGAAGAAAAGCTCAACCTCGCGTGGAGAACCCACCGAAAACTGTCCGGCATTCTCGAGAAAGAACGGCCTTTTCTCTGGAAAAAACAAACTAAAGCGATTGAGGTTGACCTGCAACTCGTCAACTTCGACCTGAGCAAAGTCGGTGTTGTAGGTAGCGTCCAGGGTCAAGCTCCGGGTAAGCGAGTACTTGATGTCCACCCCGATTTCTTCGTCGTAGTCGGTCCCGCGGACTTCGCCACCGCGCGTTGCCTTGCCAAGCACATACGGGGTGACTTTCAGGTTGCGCTGCGGCGGCACTTCAATACCTTCGATGGAGCCTGCCTGAGAAACGCGATACAGATTGTGCTGGCGCGACAACGGCGACCAGAATGCGACCTCGTTGTTGCGTCGAATGTTACGCTGAAAGTTGATGCCCCAGATCTGTGCCTGATCACCACCATAGCGGAGCGCTTTGAACGGAATTTCCATTTCGGCGCTCCATCCGATGTCCGAAATGGATGCCTTGACCTCCCAGGTGGTATCCCAGTTGAGATTGAATCCGCCGCCGCCGGCACTGAAAGCGCCAACGGACTCCTTGGTCACCTGCCCATCGTACTGAATACCCACGGGGTTGGTGCCGAACACCAATCCGTTCTGGCGATCTTTGAAGCTGTCGAGCAAGACCTGAAAGCTGTCAGTGTCAGTCAGCGATGAATCACGCCGGCTGTCGGCGACAATGATCGACCCGGGTTCGTCGTCGTAACAAATCACGCCGATATACAACGCCTGGTCCGTAAAGCCCACGAACACCTCGGTACGCTGGCTCGCCGGCTGCCCTTCGTCGGGGCGAATCTGCCAGAATCCGGTGGTCGCTTTAGCGCCCTGCCATGCTGGATCGCCGATAACATTCCCGTCTAGTTGCGGCTTGGCGGCCAGCGGATACGCCTGAGTGACTGGCGGTTTCGAAGGCGCCACCACCGACTGCTCCGCGGCCGCAGACACGGACAGCAGCAAAAGTG
>JAYGEV010000467.1:0-7139 GCA_046582225.1 Pseudomonadales bacterium | reverse complement strand
GGCATGGCGCCCCGCAACCTTGAGCACCGCGAATACATCCGCAAGATCGAATCCGGAATCATCCCTGGCCAGTTCAGCGAACCCGTTTTCCTTGAGAACTTCCCACAGCGCTGTCGGAAACTCGCCGCTCTCAGCGAGGTCCAGCAGCGGTTTATCACAGTGATCCGAAAAGATTCGTTCGGCGCTGTCGATGAGTATCTGTTGAGTGCTCATCAGCGCAATCCCAATCCGCGAGCTATCACCCCGCGAAGAATTTCCCGCGTGCCGCCCCGGATGGTGAACGCCGGGGAAAGCAGCAGCGTGTCGGTAAAAGTCTCTCGAAAGCGCTGCAGCCGATTCTGATTCTCAGCAGTTTTCTGCGGCGCGGCAAGACGCGCGATCTCAGGGAGCAGCTTTTCGAAGTTGTTGCCGAGTTCCTTCACCAGCGCGGCCTCGACCTGGGGACTCTTTCCCTCTTCGAGCATGCCCGCCACCGAAATCGACATTCGCCGCAACGTCATGAGATGCGACGCAATTCGACCGATTGCATCGGCTTCATGGGGCAACGGCCTGGCGCCAATCGCGCGAACCAGCTCCACAAATACCCTGAACGCAGATAGAAACCGTTCCGGACCGCTGCGCTCGTAGGAGAGCTCACTGGTAACCTGTTGCCAGCCGTTGCCCGGCTCACCGACCACTCGATCCGCGGGAATGAGCACGTCTTCAAACACAACCTCATTGAAATCTTCCGCCCCGGCAATGTTTTTTATCGGCCGGATCTGGACGTCGTCGTTTCGCAGATCGATGACAACCTGAGACAAACCGGCATGCCGGTTTTCCGAAGGGGGTTCGGTTCGTACCAGCGCGATCATATAGTGATTTCGATGAGCGTCCGTCGTCCACAGCTTAGTCCCGTTCACCAGCAGGCCATCGGAAACGGTCTTGGCCGTGGTATGAACCGAAGCGAGGTCCGAGCCTGTGTTTGGCTCGCTCATGCCGATGGAGAAGAAGCTCGCACCCTGGGTAATAGGCGGAACATAGGTGGCTTTTTGCGCATCGGAACCGTAGCGCAATATCAATGCACCGCTCTGACGATCTGCGATCCAATGCGCAGCCACTGGAGCCCCAGCGGTCAGCAGTTCCTCGGTGACGACATACCGCTCAAAAAAACTGCGCTCGCCACCGCCATATTCCTTGGGCCAGGCCATGCCGATCCACCCCTGCGTGCCTAGCTTGCGCGAGAACTCGGGGTCGTGACCCGAGGAGAAATCTGCATTTCGATTCTCGAGATGAGCAGACTGCACGTCCAGGAAGTCGCGCACTTCCTGCCGCAAGGCGTCGGTTTTTTCGGGCAGCTCAATACGATCGAATTGCAACACCGGCGTAATTTACCAATCTAAAACGGAACGGCTAAGGTACTAAAGAGCCCCAGCCCATTGCAAACCGCCCGGGGCGTTGTTCACCCACCCCGGCTTGCTTACACTACGCGCAAGCGCTGGAGAAATAGATGAGTGACAAACCTTCCTATCTGGGCCTGTTGAGCGCCATAGCGGTAGGGAAGCACGTGGCTACGAACTGCTGTCAGCATGGCGTGAGCGAGCGAACAATCCCGATGTGGCTGAGGTGTTGAACCTGGTCGCCATCAGAGAGCAGGAACACGCGGCCGCCTTCACCAAACGGATCTGTGAGCTTGAATATCATGTACGCCAGAAGTCCAGCGAGCGGTTCGTCGAACACCTGGAACTTGCGGAATCCAACGCCGGTGACCGCAAAAAGTTTGAGGTCATTCTCGGCTACGGTGCCGATTCCGAACCCGAAGACGACCAGTTCGGCAAACTGTTCGATGACGAATCCATCGACCCTCAGACCGGGGCGTTGCTCGGGCGTTTCGTCCCCGAAGAACGCGACAGCGGCAGGCGCTTGAAAGCCGCCTACGAGCAACTGGAACATCCACCCGCAGACGACACCGTGCTGCGTGACATCGCGGATCGACTGGATCGATTGACCAGTACCTTAGAAGAGCTGAAAACCCTGCGCCGATGAGAGCATGAGTCGTGCCGACCTCGAAACGGTCTTTGATCCGGTGCTCAGCGACATCAGCGAGCGATCGCTGGTCGCGGAGCGCTTCGTAGACAAAGACCTCTACCGGATCTACATCGCCACACTGTGGGCAAACGTCGTACTTGATCCTGCCGAGGTGGGAATCGGCGAGGATGACCTCGAAGACCTTCACGATATTGTCAACAGCCATGTCACCGACATTCTTGGTCCCGACCAAGGTGTGCGCGAATGTTTCAAATTTCTGAACAGCAAATCCGGGGAAGGAGCCATGCAGGCGGCACGCCTCACACAGAACCACAAGGACCTGCTGCTCTACTTTTCATCGATGATCCTGGACCCTGATGGCCACAAGCGCTGGATGGATTACGTCAGCGAGAACCCAGGACGTTAACCACTACTTCCCGCGCATCGCGCCGGTGCCGATGTTCCCATAGATAGATTCCCTGCCAGACGCCCAGCACCATGGTGCCGTTCTGCACGGGGATCGACAGGCTGGTAGTCGTCAGTGTCGACTTGATGTGCGCAGGCATGTCGTCGGGCCCTTCAGCGGTGTGGGTATACAAAGCGTCTTCTTCGGGGACTAATCGATTCAGCCAGTTCTCCAGGTCACGCTGCACCGCAGGATCAGCGTTTTCCTGAATCAACAAACTGGCAGACGTGTGTCTAACAAACAATGTGACCAACCCCTCAACTATGCCGGAACTCCGCACACACTCGACAACTTTGTGCGTGATGTCATAGAGCCCCTGATGGCCCACGGTTAACTTTAGCGTGTGATTCATGGACGATAACCCTGGGTGGTCTGAACTGGTAGCGAGAAGCATACCGAGTAGGACCGCAAAGGAACAACATCCAGAGGCAGCGTCACAAACATTGCAACAGCTGCACGACCTCGGCTTGAGGCTCGCGATAGACGACTTCGGCACGGGTTATTCGTCACTGAGCTATCTGAAAAAATTCCCTATCGACACGGTAAAAGTGGATCGCAGCTTCATCATGGACATTCCCAACGGCACCGACGACATGGCCATTACCTCTGCAGTGATTGCGATGGCGCATCGGTTGAATATGGAGGTCGTGGCCGAAGGTGTCGAGACCGCAGAACAGCTGGAATTTCTGCAACGCGAGGGGTGCGACTACGCGCAGGGATTTCTGTTCAGCAAAGCGCTGCCATTGGATTCAATGAAGCAGCTGTTTGCACCTAACGTTCGGTCGTTGCGGGGTCGGTAGCGCGATAAAACCCGTCATGGGCATCACCGAACAGTTGCGATGCTCGCGCGGCGATCTCGCCATCAGCCTCCCCGGGCACCAGACGATCACCCTGGTAGCGCCAACCGGTTACAGAACCGCCCCTGTGTAAGGCGGTCAATCCGCCACGGGTCAGCAGGCCGACGTGATACGCATGTTCCACCGGGACCAGCCCATCCTCGACCCGCAACAGATCTCCACCATACAAACCTTCGTCATTGGGCAGCCCCAACATCTCCAGCAAGGTGACTGCCAGACTCATCGACGAACCCAAATGGCCGACCCGGCGCGGCTCGAGATTTCCGGGGCTGTAGAAAAGCAGCGGAATCCGATAGCCCTCGATGGGAATCGGCGCATCGCTGCGGATGCTCGGTCCGTGATCAGCAACCACGACAAACAGCGTGTCTTTGAACCAGTCATCGGTGCGGGACTGCTGCAGGAAATCACCCAGAGCCCAATCCGCATATGCGAGCGCATATTCTGAACGCCGCTGTTCGGCGGGATATGGGATGCGGCCTGCCGGAAAATCGAAGGGCCGATGGTGGCTGACGGTCAGCGTGGTCAGAAACACCCGGTCGTGAAGTTTGGTGAGCCTCGTCATTTCCGAACGCACTTTGGCGAACAGAAACTCATCCGCAACGCCCCAGCTTGTCTCGTGATTGGGACCCTGAAAATTGTTTCGGCTGGTGAGTTCGTGAAAACCAATGGCTCGCAGATACGCGAACAGATTCGAAAACCCGGGCCAGCCGCCATAGACAAACATGTTGTGGAAGCCGGCCCTGCCCAGCGCTCTGGGCAACGCCGGCAACCGCTCGAAGCCTTCGCGCTGGGTCAATGCGATCCCTGGTAGCGGCGGATATCCATTCAGCAACGCCTCCAGGCCTCTGGTGGTCCGCGAGCCAGTCGCATAGATCTGATCAAAATAGACGCTCTCGGCCATCAGTTCTGAAAAGCGCGGCAGGTATCGAGCCCGCAGTTCGGGTTGCGTCCAGACTTCGCCCGCGAACGACTCTTCGACAATCAGGACTACGTGTTGTAACGCCAGCGGCATCGATACTGATGGGCGCGGCGTATCGCTGACCGGGGCTGCCGGTGGATGCTCGGGGCTCCAGTAAAACCCATGCCAGAGGGCTTCATCAGTGCTGGCCACCCGGGAAAGGCCCAGATACCCGTTGCTGGCCATCTGATTGATACGCCTGGAGGTGCTGAAATCCCACGACTCGACCAGCACCAGCGTGGCAGCAGAGGTAAAAACGGTCGCGGCCATCAGCCATCGGGAGCGCCGACTCAGGACCGGCGGACATCCGCTCACCACAAATCGATAAGTTCCAAACACGATCGCGAACGCCGGAATCGCGAACAGACTCAGGTAGAACTGTTCTTCGAGAAAGGTGACCAATTCGCGCGGGAACCTGAGGTAGTGAAACACCAGTCGGTTGAGACGACTCTCAAACTCCCACCAGAAAAACAGTTCCGCGAAGGTGGCAATCAGTGTCACCGCGATGAGCAGGAGCAGCGTGATTCGCCCGATCTTGACGTTGATCAACAGCGCCAACGCCACAGGCCCGCTGAGCAGCGCGAGCGCCAGCAGGTCCTGATATCCACCGATGATGAATGCGCCCCAGATGTCCGCCCATTGTATGGCTGGCTCAGCCCGCAGATCCCATGCAATGAGCGTACGCACCAGCAGTCCGAGCAGCAGCACCAGCACCGCCCAGCGTATCGCCATTGATTTCATCTGGCGTCCGGTTCCACCAGAAACGACAGCAGTACCGGCAGCACAAAAACCGTGAACACAAGCAGCAACGCAACTGCGGTGCTGAGCAGTAAGCCGATCGATGCGGTCCCCTGATGCGGCGACAACATCAGCGCTGCAAACGTGCCAATGGTAGTCAACGTCGACAGCATAACGGCTCGAGGCGTGCTCGAGTGCATAAGCTGACCGACATCACCGCCGCGATGGTAACGGTCCACCACGTGAATGCCATTGTCTACGCCGAGCCCGAAAATCAGCGGCAGCACCAGGATATTTGCCATATTCAACGGCATGTTCATCAATACACCTGCGGCGATCGTGAACAATGCAGCCAGCACCAGCGGAACCAGAATGAGCAGGCCGTCGCGCAGATTACGGAACGTAAGGAACAACACCGCCAGTATTGCGATGGTCGCAAACGCCAACGCCCGCTGATAGGAGTTCATGACGATATCGCCGACCCCCCATTCAATGACCGACCGACCGGTCGCCACGGGCGCGACCCCACGCACGCTCTCAACGAATTCACTCAACGCCTCCACGCGCGCAACATTCCGGGCAGGGGTCACCACGGTGAGGAATTCCCCGCGGTCATTCACCAGACGCTGGCGGACGCTCGCGGGAAGATCTTCGAACTCGATCGAATCGACATAAAGCGCTTCACGAAGCCAATCCAGTTCTTCGAGCAGGTTCGAGATCACGCCCGTCTGCCAGATCAACAAGGTCTGCGCCGGACGCTGCTGCAACTCGCCAAGCACCCTCGCCAGGCGGTCGAATTCAGCCGTAGCCGGCGCTTCCAGCACCTCAACGAGTTCACCGAGTGCCGCGGCCAGATCATCCCCAGACGGCGGCTCGGAACTCCGAACCGGTTCCAGCGCGCTCCACAACAGCACCTGCAGATCCTCGAGAACGAACAGCTTGTCGTCCTGGTGGTCGGGCACATAGTCAGACGGCGAGACCACCGAATCAACGGTATCCAGAGCCTCGAGCGTTTCCGTATCAATTTCAGCGCGTGACATGATCGTCAACGCATAATCGGTGGCGATGTCGTCCGCCTGAAGAATACGCAACATCTGCATCGATTCCGCAGCCGGATTCTTCAGCGCCAGCACGCTGTAATCGAAATGCGCTCGAGTTGCGGTGAGCCCGGCAAGTCCAACGAAGACTCCCAGCACGCCCAGTACCAGACCCCGGCGACGAATCAGGTACGCAACCAGCCTGTCTCCCGTGGGCAGGCCCACGACATGCGGGCGAATGTTGCCGGCCACCGCGTAGTACGCCGGCAACAGCGTAAAGGTGAGAAACGCGGCAATGACCATGCCGCCGGCTGAGATTACCCCAAGATCGGCTAAACCTTTGTACTCGGTGGGATAGAACGCCATGAATCCGAGCGCCGTGGTAACGGTGCAGATGGCAATCGCCCCGCCGACGCTGTTCGTTGTCGACACCAGGGCTTCAATGACATTTCCACCCCCGGCATTGATGGCTTCCTGAAAGCGCAACGAGTAATGCACCGCAAAATCTACACTCAGGCCAAAAAACATCACCAGAAAAACGATAGAAAGCGTGTTGTACTCCCCCACCGTGAGCATCGCGTAAGCCGACGTCCAGATCACTCCAGAAACGAGGAGCAGAAACGTCGCCGCTATGATTTTCGCCGAGCGCACGCCCAGAACCAATACCGCGCTCAACAGCACGACCGCCACCCAGCCTGCAGTCTTCACGCCGTCCAGCGTTGCCTCGATCTCCTCGTGAGCGAGCGCTATCTCGCCGGTGATGCGCACCGAAATTCCTTCAACCGCAGGCAGTTCGGCAATGAGCGCGCGCAATCGACTCATGATCTCCGAATTCGGCAACGACTCGCCAAAATTGGCCTGCCCCTTCAACAGGATCAGCCGATGCTGAATACCATCTACCTCAAAGAATTCATCCGTCCAGGAAACCGCAGGGTCATGCCCGTCAACCACTGCCTCCCCAGACTCCGCGAGCAGACGAACGACCGTCGAAAGTCCAGCCACCGGCTCATTTTCAACGGCATCCGCGACCAGGCTAAGAATGCCGCGCAGGCTTGGATCTTCCGCCACCGCTGTGAGCA
>JAYGEV010000457.1:0-2202 GCA_046582225.1 Pseudomonadales bacterium | reverse complement strand
ATTTCCATCGAGCAGAAATCCACATCCCACAACCCCCGCTCCACGGTGGGTACGATCACCGAAATTTACGACTACCTGCGACTGCTGTTTGCCCGGGTCGGCGAGCCGCGCTGCCCGACCCACGACCTGCCGCTGGATGCGCAAACCGTCAGCCAGATGGTTGATCAGGTGATGGGCTTACCCACGGACAAACGCATCATGGTCCTCGCGCCGGTGGTCAGCGAGCGCAAAGGCGAGCACTTGCATGTATTTCAGGAACTGATGGCCAACGGATTCATCCGGGCGCGCATCAACGGTATTGTTGTGGATCTCGACCACCCGCCAGAGCTCGACAAGAACAAGAAGCACACGATAGAAGCCGTAGTGGACCGGCTGCGCGTACGCGAAGACATGCAGCAGCGACTGGCTGAGTCGTTCGAAACCGCCCTTGATCTCACCGATGGGGTGGCCAAGGTGCGTGACATGGACGACGACGACGGCGCCGCGCTGACGTTTTCGGCACGATTTGCCTGTCCCACCTGCGGCTACAGCATTCCAGAACTGGAACCGCGCATGTTCTCATTCAACAACCCGGCGGGCGCCTGCCAGCACTGCGATGGCCTGGGGGTCAAGCAGTTCTTCGATCCTGCGCTGGTGGTGGGAGATGAAGAGCTGACCCTGGCGGAAGGCGCGATTCGCGGCTGGGATCGCCGCAACGTCTACTACTTTCACATGCTGTCGTCCCTGGCCGAACACTACGGTTTCGATGTCGAGGCGCGTTACGACAAGCTGAAGAAGAAGCACCGCGACGCCATTCTCTACGGCAGTGGCCGGGAGCGCATCGATTTCAGCTACGTCAACGACCGCGGCGACGTCATTCGCCGCCGGCACCGTTTCGAAGGCGTGATCCCAAACATGGAGCGCCGTTACCACGAGACGGATTCCAGCATGGTTCGGGAGAATCTGCAGAAATACGTGCGTGTGCGAAGCTGCCCGGAATGCGGTGGTACGCGCCTGAGAGAAGAGTCACGCCACGTGTTCATCGACAAGGTGAACCTGCCTCAGGTGACCTCCGGTTCCGTGGAAGACACGTTCCGCTATTTCAAGCGGCTCAAGCTGACCGGCCGGCGCGGCAAGATCGCTGACCGGATTCAGAAGGAAATTCGCACGCGCCTGCAATTCTTGGTGGACGTTGGATTGAACTATCTGACTTTGGACCGCAGTGCCGAGACCCTTTCCGGGGGCGAAGCTCAGCGCATTCGCCTCGCAAGCCAGATCGGCGCGGGACTGGTCGGGGTCATGTACATTCTCGACGAGCCATCGATCGGCCTGCATCAGCGCGACAACGCGCGCCTGCTGAAAACCCTGACCCACCTGCGCGACCTTGGAAATACCGTGCTGGTCGTCGAACATGACGAGGAAGCGATCCGAACCGCCGACTACATTGTCGATATCGGTCCAGGTGCCGGTGTGCATGGCGGTGAGGTGGTCGCCGCCGGCGGGCTCGAACAGATTCTGAACGCCAAACACTCGATCACGGGCCAGTATCTCGCCGGTAAAAAGTGTATCCCGATACCCGCTAAGCGCACCTCTTTCAATGCCGAGGCGACCCTGCGCCTAACGGGAGCCACCGGCAACAATCTGCAATCGATCACCGTCGATATTCCCTGCGGATTGTTCACCTGTGTCACCGGCGTTTCAGGGTCAGGCAAGTCGACGCTGATCAATCACACCCTGTATCCGGTGGCCGCAATCGCGCTGAACAAGGCGAGCACGCTCAACCCCGCACCGTTCGAGCAAATCACCGGTATGGAAAATCTCGACAAGGTGGTCGACATCGATCAGAGCCCGATCGGCCGAACGCCGCGGTCGAATCCAGCGACCTACACCGGTCTCTTCACGCCCATCAGGGAGTTATTCGCGCAGACCCAGGAAGCACGCACCCGTGGCTACAAACCCGGCCGGTTCAGCTTCAACGTCAAGGGCGGCCGCTGCGAAGCGTGCCAGGGTGACGGCGTGATCAAGGTGGAGATGCATTTCCTTCCGGATATCTACGTTCCATGCGACGTCTGCAAGGGCAAACGCTACAACCGCGAGACCCTGGACGTTCGCTACAAGGGTAAAAACATCCACGAGGTACTTGAGATGACCGTGGAGGAAGCTCGCAAGTTTTTCGACCCGATTCCGATGCTAGCGCGCAAGCTGCAAACGCTGACCGACGTC
>JAYGEV010000368.1:0-3713 GCA_046582225.1 Pseudomonadales bacterium | reverse complement strand
TTTGGCGAGCACGTTGTGAATGCCGGCAGCTTCCAGCAACGCCCGCATGGTGCCACCGGCAATGATGCCGGTTCCTTCCGATGCGGGCTGCATGTAAATCTTCGACGCGCCATGACGCACAGCAATGGGGTACCAGATCGTCGATCCATTGAGTTCCACGTCGACCTGGTTGCGTCGCGCCGCTTCCATGGACTTCTGGATAGCCAGCGGCACCTCACGCGCCTTGCCACGGCCAAAACCCACCCGGCCGTTGCCATTGCCAACGACGGTTAGCGCGGTGAACCCGAAGATCCGACCACCCTTGACCACCTTCGCGACCCTATTCACCTGGACCAGCTTCTCGACCAGGCCTTCTTCCTTTATTTCGTTGGTATAAGCCATAACTAAAACTCCAGTCCGCCTTCGCGCGCGGCATCGGCCAATGCCTTTATCCGACCGTGATACTTGAAACCCGAGCGGTCGAACGCCACCTTGCTGATACCGGCAGATTTGGCGCGCTCGGCAATCAGACTACCGACCTTGGCAGCCGCATCAACATTGCCGGTGTTGGCAGAACGCAAGGTCTTATCGAGCGTGGACGCCGAAGCGAGAATGCGATCGCCCAGCGGCGTGATGACCTGTGCATAGATATGCTGAGGCGTGCGATTTACGGTCAGTCGCAGGGCGCCCAGTTCACGCATCTTCATGCGGCCCCGCCGCGCGCGCCTCATTCTCGATGTCTTTTTGTCGTCGTTCATTCTCTATTACCTGTTCTTCTCTTCGCCAAACCCGCTCAGGGCTGTTCGCCAAACCCGCTCAGGGCTGTCTCTCCGCTCAAGGCTGTCTCTTACTTCTTCTTGGCTTCCTTGCGGCGCACTTGCTCGCCGGCATACCGCACGCCCTTTCCCTTGTACGGTTCGGGCGGCC
Organism: Pseudomonadales bacterium; assembly: GCA_046582225.1. Classification (GTDB taxonomy): domain Bacteria; phylum Pseudomonadota; class Gammaproteobacteria; order Pseudomonadales; family Azotimanducaceae; genus JAYGEV01. Next base: position 2,807 of record JAYGEV010000368.1, on the reverse strand, counting down.
GAAACGCGCGGATCTCGGCAGATACCTGGCCGACCAACTGCTTGCTAACACCAGAAACCACAATCTCAGTCTGGCTCGGTGTTTCCACCGCAATTCCTTCAGGCAGCTGGTACTCCACGGGATGCGAGAAGCCGAGCTGAAGACTCAGTTTGTTTCCCTCAGCCTGGGCTCGGTAACCAACACCCTGCAGCTGCAACCGACGCTCAAAACCCTGCGACACTCCGGTGACCATGTTGTTTACCAACGCCCGGGTGGTTCCCGCCATGGCGTTAGACTGCTTGTCGCCCGAACGCGGAGCAAACTTCAGCACCCCATCTTCGAAGCTGATCTCGACCCGCTCATGAACGTCCATTGCCAGCGCACCTTTGCTGCCCTTAACGTCGATGCGTTGGCCGCTGAGCTTGACGTCGACACCGCTCGGCACCGTCACTGGATTGTCAGCAACTCGAGACATCAGCCTTCCTCTTGTGAACGCGGCTCTTCAAAACAAGCCCCGTCAAAATACCGTGCACAACACTTCACCGCCCAAACCCTGGGCTCGCGCGCCACGGTCGCTCATCACGCCCCGGTTGGTACTGACGATGGCGACCCCCAGACCACCGCGAACGCTGGGGAGCTCGTCGCACGCCTTGTATACCCGCAACCCGGGTCGGCTGATCCGTTTGATCTCTTCAATCACCGGCCGGCCTTCGTGATAACGCAGGTGAACGTTCAGCGTCTGCTTGGAAACTCGATCTACGCTGAACTCGTCGATGTATCCCTCATCCTTCAACACTGCACAAATAGCCACTTTGATCTTGGAGCACGGCATTGCAACAGCTTCATGGCTTGCGGTTTGCGCATTACGCACCCGGGTCAATAAATCTGCGATCGGATCTTGCATCGTCATTTTTGTTCCCCTACCAGCTCGCCTTGACCAGACCGGGTATATCGCCACGCATCGCCGCTTCGCGCAGCTTATTGCGACCCAGCCCGAACTTTCGGTATACCCCATGAGGGCGACCCGTAATGCTGCAACGACGCTGCTGACGGACAGGACTGGCATCGCGCGGGAGACGCTGTAATTTCAGCTGCGCTTCCCAGCGTTCATCGTCGGATGCGCTTCGGTCACCAACGATCGCTTTCAATGCGGCCCGCTTTGCTGCGTATTTTGCGACGGTACGCGCACGCTTCTTTTCGCGCTCGACAATTGAGGTCTTTGCCATAACTCAAGGATTCCCTAAATCAGTTTCTAAACGGAAAGCTGAACGCCCGCAGCAACGCCAGGCCCTCTTCATCCGTTCGTGCGGTAGTTGTAATAGCGACATCCAGGCCGCGAATCTTGTCGATCTGGTCGTACTCGATCTCCGGAAACATGATCTGCTCGACAATGCCCATGGAGAAGTTGCCGCGGCCGTCAAACGAACGCGGATTCAAGCCACGGAAATCGCGCATGCGCGGAATCGCGATCCCGATGAGCCGCTCGATGAACTCGTACATGCGCTCCCTGCGCAACGTGACCTTGCATCCAACGGGCCATCCAGCGCGGATCTTGAACGCCGCTTCGGACTTGCGTGCATTTCTCACGACCGGTTTCTGCCCCGCAATCAGCGTCATATCTGACACGGCGTTGTCCATGATTTTTCGGTCGCCTACCGCGTCGCCCACGCCCATATTCAGCGTAACCTTCTCAAGCCGAGGAACCCGCATGATGTTGGCGACTCCCAGTTGCTCCTGGAGCTGCGGCCGGATTTCGCTTAGGTAGTGTTGGTGCAATTGGGCCATGTTCCTCTACTCTTCGATGACTTTGCCGGTGGATTTGTAGAACCTGACCTTATCGCCATCTTCCACCCGAAAACCGATTCGGTCGGCCTTACCTTCTTCGCCATTCCAGATCGCGACGTTGGAGACCTGAATCGGTGCTTCCTGCTCGATGATGCCTCCCTGCTGACCCATATTTGGGTTCGGCCGCTGGTGCTTCTTTACCATGTTGACGCCGCCGACGAGCAGTCGGTCAGCATCGAGCACGCGGATCACATCACCGCGCTTACCCTTGTCGCGGCCGCTGATCACTACTATTTCGTCGTCTTTCTTGATCTTTAACATTCTGTTTACCGATTCGCGTACCGATCGCGGTTGGAAACCGCTCCTACAGCACCTCGGGCGCTAGCGAGATGATGCGCATGAAGTTTTCCGTTCTCAGTTCGCGGGTTACCGGGCCAAAAATCCGGGTGCCGACCGGTTGATTCTGCGGGGTCAATAACACCGCCGCATTTCTGTCGAAGCGAATAATCGAGCCGTCCGGTCGCCGCACGCCTTTGCGCGTACGTACGACAACGGCATTCATCACCTGTCCTTTTCGCACCCGGCCACGTGGAATCGCTTCCTTGATCGTCACCTTGATGATGTCGCCAATGCCCGCGTAACGGCGATGAGACCCACCGAGTACCTTGATGCACTGGACCCGTCGCGCGCCGCTGTTGTCGGCAATGTCGAGCATGGTTTCAGATTGAATCATCGGCTAAACCCCGCGCGCCCGGACATCGATGCTGTGCAGCTTCCAGCTCTTGGTCTTCGACAGCGGTCGACACTCTACAATCGTGACCTGGTCTCCGGTATTGCATTCGTTTTTTTCATCATGGGCATGCAGCTTTGATGAGCGGCGAATGATCTTTCCATAAACAGGATGTTGCACCTTGCGTTCGATGAGCACGGTGATGGTCTTGTCCATCCGGTCGCTGACAACCCTACCCGTTAAGCTTCGCCCAACAGAGGGAGTCCCACTTATCGACTGCGTGGCCTGTTCCTCAGCCATTTTCTTTCTCCTG
>JAYGEV010000253.1:0-31986 GCA_046582225.1 Pseudomonadales bacterium | reverse complement strand
GCCGACCACCCAAAGACCCGGGGTGCGTCAGCCGAACAATCCGGTGAAAGGCTGCTCGCACGAGCGCCTGACGGTTGGCGTCAGGGGCACGCAACTAAGACCGCCAAGTTACGCGTGGCGGAGTTCTTTCCAGACGATGATGCCAACAGCGAACGGATTGAAAGAGTAACTTTCGAATCCCTCAGCGGAGATCCATTGCCCGATCCCATCGAGTTCGTGATGGGTATCGGTGCCGATCAAGCTGCGATGTGCGAGCGGTTCGAACACCCCAATATCAGCTCCGGCCTGGAGAACAACTACCCGACATCGTGCGATTGCTGACCTGCGTTCAGCATAAGCAGACCCACAAAGCACAGGTCACGCTGATCAAAGCGATCCAGGCAAACGACTACTTCTACATGATTACCCGCACCAAAACAGTCCCGCCAGTGGCTCAAGGTGGGTCCGCTATCAGCGAAACTGAAATCGCTGTCTGGGCCGCCTACATGCGCTCCATCATCGTGTGTGACACAGAGCGTGACGAGCATCCGTGCCCTGCAGGCGCGCTAAACGAGGCCGCAGACGTCCCGCGTTAGAACAACGCCTCGGGCATGTCCATCACTACCGAAGATTCACCGTTGATGCTCTGCTCCAGGGCAACGGTCTGCGGCAGCAGCCGAGCGAAATAGAACGCCGCGCAGCTACGTTTGGCAGCGCCGAAATCATCATCCGGGGCAACCTGTGCCATGCGCGCCCAGATCCACGCATACAACGTGTAGCCAACCAGATCCAGATAATCGGTGGCTACTGCGCCCGGCAACACCGGATCCAACCTGGATCTTTCGATCAGCGAGTCGGTCACCGCGAGCAGTCGCGCCACCGCCACGCCGAGGTCGGCCCGAAAATCTTCAGGCACCTGCTGGGTGTCGACCGAGTCCAGGAGCCCCCGCAGCGCAGCGCCGCCGTCGCGCAGAACCTTGCGACCGATCAGATCATGCGCCTGGATGCCGTTGGTGCCTTCATAGATCTGCGCAATCCGGGAATCGCGAACGATCTGCTCCACGCCCCATTCTTTGATGTAGCCATGACCGCCGAATACCTGCTGCGCCAGCACCGCGCAGTCGAAACCGCGATCGCTCAGAAACGCCTTGGCGACCGGGGTGAGCAGTTCCGAAAGGGCCTGCGCATTCTGGTCGCCGAGATAGCGCGCGCGATCCAGCTGCAAACCAACGAACACGGCGAACGCCCGCCCCGCCTCGGTGAGCGTACGAATCGTCAGCAGCATGCGCCTGACGTCCGGATGAACCAGTAGCGAATCCGCAGCGGCTTCGGGGTTTTGCGGCCCCAAGGGCGAGCGACCCTGAACTCGATCCCGGGCGTAGCGAACGGCTTGCTGGTAGGCAAGCTCGCCCGCACCCAACCCCTGTATTCCAACCGACAGACGTTCGTAGTTCATCATGGTGAACATGCCGGGCAGACCCTGGTTCTCCTCACCCACCAGGTAGCCGACCGCGGCATCGAAATTCATTACCGAAGTGGCGCTGCCTCTGATGCCCATCTTGTGCTCGATGGATCCGCTGGTGAGGCTGTTGCGCACGCCAGGATTGCCATCGGCATCGGGCAGAAATTTAGGCACGATGAACAGCGAAATGCCTTTGCTCCCCGCAGGGCCACCCGGCACTTTCGCGAGCACCAGGTGCACGATGTTCTCGCTGAGATCATGCTCGCCGCTGGTAATGAACATCTTGGTACCGGTGATTCGGTAGCTGCCATCGGCATCGCGCTCAGCCCTGGTACGAATCAGGCCGAGGTCGGATCCGGCATGAGACTCGGTCAATCCCATGGCGCCACTCCACTGTCCGCCATAGAGCTTTGGCAGATACAGCGCCTTCTGGGCTGCTGAGCCGTGTGCCTCAATGCAGATGGAAGTACCCACCGAGAGCGTGCCGTACAGATACAGGCTGGTGTTCGCCGCCCAGAACATCTCCTCGAGCAGGCAGCCGAGCATCTTCGGCATGCCCTGGCCTTCGAACTCGGGATTGCCCGACAGTCCCAGCCAGCCACCCTGGGTAATTTTCTGATAGGCGGCCTTGAAGCCCGCCGGGGTGGTGACCACGCCATCCTGCCAATGGCAACCCTCTGCATCGGCGGACTGATTGAGCGGGGCCATTACTTCGGCGGCCAGTCTGGCACCCTCGGCGATAACGGCTTTCGCAAGTTCCTCACCGACCTCGGAGAAAGCCGGTATCTGGCTCCAGCGCCTGTTCGCGTCAAACAGTTCGAACAACAGAAATTCGAATTCCCGTTGTGGAGCCTGGTATTCCAACATGGCGTTCATTCCCCCCCGGACTGATCCGATGACCTAGAGGATCGTCAGCGCATCCTCGCCAACGTTCATCAACGTGCTCTTGCCTGCCTCGATCGCGGCTTTGTGGCCTGCGACCCTGGGCAACACCCGGGCGAAATAGAAGCGGGCCACAGCAAGCTTACCGGAAACGAACGGATCTGAACTCGCAGCTTCGACGCCCGCGGGTTCCGCGGCGATGGCTGCCCTGGCAATCAGTGCCCAACAGTACGCCAGCGCCGAATAACCGCTGTAGAACAGGTAGTCCACCGCTGCCGCGCCCAGTTCATCGAGATCCTGCGTGGCCGTTGCGCACAGGTTGGTGGTGAGTTTACCCAACTGTTTGCCAAGCGCTTTCAACTCCGCTGCCATTTCGGGGAGCGAAGTTTCGATGGACTCCGCGAGCGTGTTCATTTCCGCCGTGAACGCAATCAATCCCCGGCCCTGGTTCGCTAGAATCTTGCGGCCCAGCAGATCCAGAGCCTGAATCTGAGTGGTGCCTTCGTAGATGGTCGCGATTCGCACATCGCGCACGTACTGCTCAACACCCGTCTCGCGGATAAAGCCATGGCCACCAAAGATCTGCACGGCCTGGTTCACCGATTCGAAACCAAGCTCGGTGAGAATTCCTTTGACGATCGGGGTGAGGAAATCCAGCAACTCGGCAGCCGTTGCGCGGTCCTCGGCTGGTCCCTGCCGCGCACGGTCGGCCACCTGGCCCACGTAGTAGACCAGCGCGCGGCCGCCTTCGGCAATGGCGCGCTGCAGCAGCAGCATGCGGCGTACATCCGGATGCACAATGATTGGGTCAGCCGGTTGTTCCGGCGCCTTAGGTCCGGTCAGCGATCGCATCTGCAACCGCTCGCGGGCGTAATCGGCAGAGCGCAGATACGCGGCGTGGGCCTGGCATGTACCCTGTAGACCCACCACCAGGCGCGCACCGTTCATCATCGTAAACATGTAGCGCATGCCGTTGCCCGGTTCGCCCACCAGATAGCCGCATGCCTGATCAAAATTGAGGACGCAGGTGGCATTGCCATGTATGCCCATCTTCTCTTCGATGGAACCGCAATCCACCGCGTTGCGGCTGCCGTCCAGATTGAACTTGGGGACCACAAACATGGATATGCCCGGGGTGCCTTGCGGTGCATCGGGCAGGCGCGCCAGCACCAGGTGCACGATGTTCTCCGCCATGTCGTGGTCACCGGCGGAAATGAATATCTTGGTCCCGGTAATGGCGTAGCTACCGTCGGCAACCCGTTCGGCTTTAGTCTTTGCAAGACCGACATCGGAACCGGCCCGAGGTTCGGTAAGGCACATGGTGCCGGTCCACTCGCCACTCAGAAGCTTTCCCAGAAACTGTGATTTCAACTCAGCACTACCGTGGGACTCCAGTGCGGTCATGGCGCCGCGCGACAGGCCGGGGTACATGGTCCACGCCATGTTCGCACAGCACATCAGGTCTTCGAGGAACAGGCTCATGCTGTCGGGCAAACCCTGTCCGCCATACTCCGGATCGCCGCTCAATCCCGCCCAGCCACCTTCGATATATTTCGCATACGCCTGTTTGAAACCCTTTGGCGTAGATACGTGTCCATCGGCAAAGTGGCAACCGTCTTCATCTCCGCTGCGATTGAGCGGCGCAAGTTCGTTTTCGGTGAAACGGGCAGCCTCATCGACGATCGCATCGATGAGTTCGAAGGTCGGCGGAGCGGCGAGATCAAGTGCGCGATAGTGACCTTCAAAGTCGAACACGTCGTGAATGAGAAATTGAATGTCTCGCAGGGATACCGGCATGTTGACTCCTTTCAGGCAGGTTGGAACCCGCGACCATCTGTAATGTCACTGAGGAGGCACATTCGACACGCAACGAACGCGCCGAGGAGGCTTTGGCGGAGGTCTGCCGGTATCAGGCGCGAATATCGAGCAGGAATCCGAGCACCGCGTCCGCGGCAGCTACCACGTTCGCTGAAGCCTGGACCTGGCACTGGTACAGCTTGAGGCTCACCAGCGCTTCTGCCGCGTCATTCGCGGTCTCGGGCCTTTCGGCTTGAGTTTCCCAGCCGGCGTTGCGGGCGACATTGAGCTCTGCCACATCCTGTGCCGCTTCATTCAATCCTTTGAGAGCAGAGTTCAAGCCTTGGACCCCGGTGCTCATCACACCTTCCATCATTGGGTTCACAGCCATTTTCTACCTTCAATCTTTTCGTCGGCATGCCGGTGCAACATCCGGCATCGGCAATCCTTCGGTTCAGAGTAATTGACCGTCAGACTCGCGGGCGAAGTTCATACCCAAACTGTGACGTCGTTCTCACCACAACAGCAGATATTTGCCGATACGGTCGCGCGCTACGGTAGGCAGCCTCGTTCCATGCGCAAATGGATCAACACCAGGCTGTTCCCAAATATCTGCCTGTTGTGCGACCAGGTCTGCCCCGATGGGGTCAACATCGATCTGTGCATGCATTGTCGATCCAGCTTGCCGTGGAACGAGCACTGCTGTTCAGGTTGCGCATTGCCCATGAACGACATTCGCGGCGAAGGCCTATGCACGGATTGCGGCGCTAACCGGCCCGCATTCCAGCGCTGCGTGGCGCCGTTGCGTTACCAGGGAGAAGCCCGCTCGTGGGTCCGGCGTCTGAAGTTCCATCACGGCCTGGTTGAAGCACGCCTGCTCGGCGCTTTGCTGGCCGAAGCAGTGCTGCATGGATACCTGGACCAGCAGCTTCCCGACGCCCTGGTTCCGGTTCCGCTGTCGCTACGCCGACTCGCTCGCCGTGGCCACAATCAGGCCCTCAGCCTCGCAACAACTGTCGCCAGGTACGTCAATCGCACCCGAGTCACCCGGGTACGACACGGTCCCTCCCAACGGGGCCTGTCGCGCGAAGAACGCCGCAGGAATTTGACTGGCGCGTTTGCCTCGGGCTCCTGGCAGGGCGAACGACTGGCAGTGATCGACGACGTCATGACTACTGTCACCACGCTGGCCGAACTGGCTGCCACGCTGCTGGCAGCCGGCGCAAGCGAGGTGCATGCCTGGTGCGCAACGCGAACGCCGGACCCGGCAGGCGTTTTCCGGGCACCCCAGTACGCACGCCTGTTAAACTGCCCGACCATGGAGAACACCGATGCCACGCCTTATGCAGGGTTTACCCCCGACCTGATACTGGATGCTCTTGAAGCGGTGGGATTCGCGTGCACCGGGAGCCTGCTCGAGCTGAACAGCTACGAAAACCGCGTCTACCAGCTCGAACTCGAGGACGATTCATTTGTCGTGGGTAAGTTTTATCGGCCCGAACGCTGGAGCAATGAACAGATTCTCGAAGAACATCAGTTCACCCAGGAACTCATCGACCAGGAACTGTCTGCGGTGGGGCCCCTGGTCCGCGATGGAACCACGCTGTTCGAGCACCAGGGATTTCGTTTCGCGGTGTTTCCGCGCCAGGGCGGACATACGCCAAACATCGAAATAGAGGCAGATCTCAAGGTGCTTTCACGCACGCTGGGGCGCATCCATTCCATCGGCAGCATCAGCCCGTTCAGCACGCGGCGGACCCTCAGTGTGGAGCTGCTTGGGATCGACAGTCGTGAGTTTCTGCTCGACAACCAGTTCATTCCCCTGGAGCTGGAGCCCGCCTACTCCAGCATCACCGAGCATCTGCTGGAGCGGCTCACGCAATCGTTCGAGAACACTGTGCAATGGCGGCGCATCCATGGCGACTGCCATCTTGGAAACATACTGTGGCGCAACGACCTCCCGCACTTTGTCGATTTCGACGACTGCGTAAACGGTCCGCCCATTCAGGATCTGTGGATGTTGCTGTCCGGGGAGCGCGAAGAACGCGAAGCACAAATCGGCATGATCCTCGATGCATACGAGCAATTCGCGAGCTTTGATCTATCAAGCCTGCGGCTGATCGAGCCGCTGCGTACGTTGCGCATCATGCACCACGCTGCCTGGATCGCCCGACGCTGGAACGATCCCGCCTTCCCCCGGGCATTCCCGTGGTTCAACACCGAACGGTACTGGTCGGAGCATATTCTGAGTCTGCGTGAGCAGCAGGCAGCGCTGGAAGAGCCTACGTTGACGGTGAGCTGAGCTCGTCGCGGTTGCGCAACACGTTAGCGTAGCTCGCCAGCAGGTAGGGCTGCTCAGGGACCGGACAGCTGTCGAGGCGAGCCTGGAACGCCGCCTCCACCGACGCGATGGCCTTCACCGACGAGGTCGCCTGCAGCCCAAGGTGCTCGGCCGCACTGACTTGAGTGGGGAAAATCTTGAGCCCGGCAACGATCAATCGATCAATTTCCCGCGCCAGTGATTCGACGTCTTCGAAGTCGCCCCGAACCGGCGGGGAAAAGTGCAAATGTACACGGCCTTTGAAACCGATCATGCCATCAACAATGCTGCGCAGATCTTCGTCAGGAGGTTTGGTGTAGGAACCAAACTCTTCAGTGAGATAGAGCTCGTGGGCCTTGCGCAGATCGCAGGGGTCGAGTTCGTAGGAGATGGCCACCGGCACGATACGAATTTTGCCGGCCAGCTCGGTGAATCCTTCGATGTCTCCGCGGTACGCCAGTGCCAGCATTTTCAGCAACGCCGGATCGGTTCGGTCGAATCCATCTTTCGAACGCCCTTCACGCTGAGCAATCCACACCGAAGCACCTTCCTCCAGGGAATGCCGGATGTAGCGCGACGTTTTCAACAACACCTGATACCCGGCACGCTTGCTCGTCGCGCTGCGCTCCACCACAAAACTTTTATTCAATCGCATCAGATCGGCGGCGTAGGGCTCGCTGAGGAGGTTGTCGCCCACCGCGCTTCGCGATGTGTCATATCCCGCGTGATAAATCACATAGTTGAGCAGGCACGAATCCATAACGATGTCGCGATGGTTTGACATATACAGATACGTCTGATTGGTTGGCAGGTGTTCCAGGCCGGTCACACTGAGCTCAACGATCGTCTTTTCGATGAGACGCCGCATGTAATCCGAGAAAAACAGCTGCACATCCTGCACGGTTGTCAGGTTGCGGGTTTTGCAGGTGAGGTAGGTTCGTATCAACCCACGCGCGAAATCGGGAAACCGTGCCGCCAGCCAGGGCAACAGAAACACACACACCGCGCGATTCAGACCCTCATCGGCCACCAGCCGCTTCATCACGGCGGGCACCTCGGCATCCTGATAGGGGCGAATCGCCTCGAAGTCCTGCATGCCAGCACGTTAGCCAGAATTCACTAGAAAACAAGCCGCGCTCTCAGAATTTTTTTCTACTACCATGTCGGGCCAGCTCACCAGCGGGGACGAGGTGATGGGATTAGGCATTCGACCTTTCGAACGCGGTCTGCACGACCTGGGCAATGGCGGGTACGCCTGGCTGCAACCAGACGGCAGCTGGGGCTGGTCCAACGCTGGCCTGATAGTCGATGGTGATCAGTCGCTGCTGGTCGATACGCTGTTCGACAAATCTCTCACTCGGGAAATGCTCAGGGCGATGCGTGATGCCGCGCCGAGCGCAACAAATCAGTTCAATACGCTCGTCAACACCCATGCCAACGGCGACCATTGCAACGGCAATGATCTGGTCACCGGCGCCGAGATCATTGCTTCGAAGGCATGTGCACAGGAGCTGGCCAACGAAGATCCGGCCATGATGCTCAAAATGATGAAGCGTGCGCCCGAGATGGGAGAAGTTGGCGAGTTTTTTGTGCACTGCTTCGGCGCTTTCGATTTCACCGACATCCACCCCACGCTGCCCACCCGAACCTTCGAAGGCGAGCTCGAAGTCAAAGTCGGTGATAAAGACGTCGTGCTGAAACAGGTCGGGCCGGCACACACCGCCGGCGACATTCTGGCCTACGTACCCAAAGAACGGCTCATCTTCACCGGCGACATTCTTTTCATCGAGGGCCACCCCATTTTGTGGGCAGGACCGATCGCCAACTGGATCGATGCCTGTGACTACATGCTTTCCCTCGAGCTGGAAAACGTGGTGCCCGGTCACGGCCCGATCACCGACAAACGGGGCGTGCAGGCAGTGCGCGATTACCTCACCTACATTCGCGACGAAGCGCGCAAGCGTTTCGACGCCAACATGCCCGCAGAAGAAGCCGCGTTGGACATCTCGCTGACCGACTTTGACTCCTGGGGTGATGCTGAACGCATCGCGGTAAACGTGGCGGTGCTGTACAAGGAGTTCGCCGGCGACCCAGAGCCCACCAGCGTGCCGCAACTGTTTGCGCTCATGGCTAAGTTACACAAGGCTCGCCGGCGCTAGAACGATAGTGCGGCTCTAACCAGGATCCACGCACCCAGCGACAGTAACAGCCCGAAGGCCAATCGCTTCATGCCCGAGTCGGAAAGCGGCGGACGAAACCGCCCTCCCGCCCAGGTACCGAACACCACCCCAGGCATGCCGACGGCGGCCAGGATCCAGACTTCCGCCGTCAGCGCCCCTTGCACCCCAACAATCGCAGTGCGAACCGAGGTGGTGAGAATGAAGGGACCCAGCAGCGTTGCGCGAATGACGTTGACCCCCAGCGGCTGGCGATAAGTGAACCAGCCCATGATCGGCCCCGATGCCGAAAACAGACCACCGAACAGACCCGCAGCAAGTCCGGCTCCGACACATGCCAGCGGTGGCGAAACATCCCGACGCGGCCGCGGCCGAATCAGCATCGACAGGCTGCCGAACACAATGAATGCACCCAACGCCAGTTCGAGCAGCCAACGCTCATTGCCGTGCAGGCGATCGAGCAGCCACACGCCGACCCAGATTGCCGGCAGCTGGCCCACCGCAAGCCCGATAAACAGACGGCGTTCGATGGCACGTACGTGGCCACGTATCGCCATCAGCACATTGACCAGCGACAGCAGGCTCACCACGGCTGCGGCCACCGGAACCCCGAGGGTCTGGGTTGAAGTGACCAGCGCGATCAGGATCATGCCCATGGCAAACCCGGTTACCGATTGCACATAGCTGCCCAGCAGCACCCCGACCAGAAATACCGTTAACGTCCATGCATCCATGGGGCGGCGAGTATAAGCGCGCGCCGGTATGTTTGGTGCGATATAGTCCGGTCAGTTCAGCCATGATCGGCCGATCGCCAGGAGCCGTCGTTGGATCTCAAGCTTGCAGGAAAGACCGCCCTTGTGACCGGCAGCTACCGGGGTACCGGGCTCATCATCGCCAGCCACCTTGCACGCGAGGGCGCGCGGGTATTTGTGCATGGCCTTGCCCCGGGTCAGGCCGAAGCTGCCGTCGCAGAGCTCGAATTCGGCGAGCCGGTCACCGGGGATCTGACAACGGATAGCGGTGCACAAGCCGTCAGCAACGCCATCGTCGACCGGCTGGGCAAGCGGTGCGTTGACATACTTGTCAACAACTATGGGACCGCGGACTCGGGCAGCTGGCAGGACAGCGACAGCGAAGACTGGCTGGACGCGTATCAGAAGAACGTGCTATCCGCCCAGCGCATGATCCGAAGCTTTCTGCCACAGATGCGCGATCATGGCTGGGGACGGATCATCAACCTCGGCACCGTAGGATCAACCCGCCCCAACAGCCGCATGCCGCACTATTACGCCTCGAAAGGCGCGCTGGCGACCATGACGATCAGCCTCGCCAAAGAGGCCGCCGGTACCGGCATCCGCGTCAATCTGGTGTCTCCGGGTTTGATTCTGACACCGGAGGTGGAAGCCGCGTACCTGGAGCGAGGCAGGCGCAAAGGGTGGGGCACAACCTGGGACGAGATCGAGCCGCATGTTGCCAGGGATATTCCCATCGGCCGAATCGTACGGCGCGAAGAAGTTGCCGATCTCGTCGCGTTTCTGGCCAGCCCGCTCGCCGATGGCATCCACGGCCAGAACATCCGCGTGGATGGCGGCGCATTGGACATTTTGTCGTGACGATTTTTCTGACCGATCTTTTCTGACCGATAAAAGGTGATGCTTCGTCCATGAAGAACCTACCCGGGCGTTTCGCGGGCGTGGTACTGCTGGGCGTTGCGGTGTTGCTGTATGACGCGGCCAGCGGCTCGCCCGTGCATCGGCTGCTCGTGCCTATCGCAATGGCAATCGCGGCCTGGTTGATGGTGCAGAATGCCGCCGCCGTGCTGCTGGGCGCAGCGCTGCTGACCGCCATTCACTCCGACCCGCTGGACCCGGACTGGATCACGGGCCGTGCATATCCGGCGCTCGCCATCATCAGCGGTGGCGCGCTCGGCTACATTGCCGTGCACCGGTTTCGCGGCCGTATCGCGTCGACCCGGGAGGCGCGATGGCGACATCGACACCGCTGAGCCGCACCTGCCTCATTACCGGCACAACGCATGGCATCGGCCTTGCAACGGCGCGGTCGATCGCTCTTGCGGGTCACACAATCGTGATGGCAAATCGCAGTCCGCAACGCAGTCGGCTGATCGAGCAGCACCTGCGCGAGACCACCGGCAATGAAAACGTATCCAGCGTGCAGTGTGACCTCGCTTCGATGGCCTCGATCCGAGCCTGCGCCAGCGAGGTTACCGCCAGCCACCAATCTCTGGACATGCTGATCAACAATGCCGGAATGATTACCGCGAAACCCGAGTTATCCGCCGACGGTATTGAACTGACGTTTGCAACCAATCACCTGGCCCCTTTTCTGCTGACCCAGTTGCTGCTTGGAACGCTCCGCGCCGCGAGCGCGCATCGTCAACCTCGCCTCTAACTTCCACGGATCCGGGGTACTTGATCTCGAACACCTGACGCCAGGCAAGCGCTATAGATGGCCAAAACCCTACTCACGCTCGAAACTGGCCAACGTGATGACCACGCTGACTCTGGCACGTGTTCTACAAGGCACGGCCGTCACCGCAAACTGCCTGCATCCGGGCATCGTCGCGTCCAACATCGTGCCTCGCAACAGCCCAATCCTGCATTGGGCCGCAAAACGGGTGAAAGGCCTGATGCGTACCCCTGAGCAAGGCGCCGCCACCACGATCTACCTGGCACTGTCGCCAGAGGTCCGCGATATTACCGGTCAGTACTACGACGCAGACCAGAACATCATCGCGCCTTCAGCTCGCGCCCTTGACCGATGCGCTCAGCACCGTCTATGGCAGAAGAGCCTGGAGGTGGTTGGTCTCGAGCAGCCCGCTTCAGGCGCAACACCCCGTGACTAGCCAACCCACCGGCGACCCTACCCACGGGCAGGCGCGCATCGGCTCACTGGGAGGCTGGATCGCGCTGACAATTTTTTCCGGGTTTCAGGCTTATCGTGCAGATTTTCAGGCGGTAACCCTGGGCGCCCAGACACGATTCGAAAATCGTGACTGGCCAGGCGTTCAGCGCGCAGGACAGGAACGCCAGGCGATTTACCACTCGCATCTGGACGGTGTGTCTGGCGCGATCAGAGAAGTCCTTGGAAATTCCGAATTCGGACCAGCTCTGTGGCAGGCAACCAAAGCCGCCTACCTGCGCCTGATCGGAACACAATACAACGCCGAGTTATTTGAGACTTTCTACAACTCCGTACACCGGAATATCACAAGCGACAGTGCGGTGAGCGACAGCGAGATGTTCGTGACCAGCGTGTTCCCCACACCTCCGGTGGAACCGGAGCGGCCGATATTCAACTCCTATGCCACCGGGCAGAGCATTCTCGATCTGGCACGCATGGTACTGCGAGATTTCAGCTTCACGATGCCGTGGCAAAACCTCGAGCGGGACGCGAAAAATATTCTGCGAACAATGGTCGATCAACGCGCCGGTGTCCTCGACAGCGAAGGCCTGCGGCTGGAAATTCTGCGCGGCGTATTTTATCGCAACAAGGGTGCCTACCTGATCGGCCGGGTGCGCTACCCACAGGACAGTCGTGAGCGTCTGTGGCCGCTTGCACTACCGCTGCTTTTAGATGATTCAGGTCGACTGTACCTGGGTGCGTTGATCAGCGACGAAGACGGGCCGTCGGTAATGTTCAGCTTTACCCGCGCCTACTTCATGGTGCATACCGAACATCCCTGCGCGCTGGTGGATTTTCTTCAGACTCTGTTGCCGAACAAAAAACGCGCCGAGCTGTACGCCTCCATTGGCCTGCACAAACATGGCAAGACCGTTTTCTACCGAGACTTTCTGGAACACCTGGCGCATTCCAATGACCCGTTCATCATCGCGCCGGGTACCCGCGGCATGGTCATGAGCGTTTTTTCGCTGCCCTCCCTGCAGACCGTCTTTAAGGTCATCAAAGACGAGTTCGCCGCACCGAAGAGCACGACCGCCAGGCAGGTACGCGAGAAGTATCAAGTGGTGAAGAGACACGATCGCGTGGGGCGCATGGCGGACACTCAGGAATTTTAGAATCTGGCGTTTCCGCGGAATCGATTCGGTCCAGAGCTGCTCAGCGAGTTGCCAACCGTCGCTGCATCGTCGGTCACCGTCACCGACGACGAGGTTCTGATCAGGCATCTGTACACCGAACGTCTGATGACGCCTTTGAACCTCTATATAGAAACCGCAGCCGATTCGGAATTGCGGGATGTGCTTGATGAGTATGGCACCGCAATCAAACAGCTCGCGGCCGCCAACATCTTTCCCGGCGACATGCTGTTGAAGAACTTCGGGGTAACTCGCCATCGCAGGGTCGTGTTCTACGACTATGACGCGATCTGCTGTCTCACCGACGTCAATTTCCGCGCACTTCCGGTGGCCAGAACCCTGGAGGACGAGATGTCTGCCGAGCCCTGGTTCTCGGTGGCGGCAAACGACGTATTTCCCGAGGAGTTTTGCCGCTTTCTTTTTGGCCGAAAGAAGATCAAACAGCTGTTTTCCGAGATGCATGGAGAGTTGTTCGATCCCGAATACTGGCGCAACGTGCAGCAGGCGATCATCAAAGGACAAGTGATGGATGTGTTCCCATACCGTCGCGAAAAACGGTTCGCAGTCGCCCAATCTTCACAGAACCGATCAGGCGGGGGTCAGTAGTGGCTGACAAGCATCCGAATTTCGTACCCGTGACACACAATCGCGACTCATCCGCCCAAACCCTGGCCTTGAATCGGGCAGGCAATAAGAACCTGTACGATTCAGCGTAACCGGCGGTATGCTTGGGCTGGAGAGCCAACCGGCGGGTGGGGACAGCGACGATGAGCGAAGATGACACCAAACTGACCAATCACGAGATCACAGTGTGTCTGCAGGGCGGCGCCATATTGGGCCCATTTAGAGCCACCTGGAGCACCGATATCGTCAGCGATGTGCGCGAGTTGAGCAGAGACTACGATGCGTTCATGCAAGGCGAAAAGCAGAAGCGTTTTAAATATCACCTGCACGACCCGGACAAGCACCTCTCCCACTCGCTGATCATCAATTTCGAACAGGTCACCGCCATCTACGACAAAGTCGAACTGCAGCAGGATTGAACGCGGTCGATAAACTGGCTCGGGCGCAATCGTTCATCTTCGACTTCGACGGCACCCTCGCGCCGAATCTCGATCTACCGGACATGCGCCGCCAGGTGATCGCGCTCACCGTCGCGAGCGGCGTTCCCCGCAACGAGTTCGAGACATCGTTTATCGTCGAGATCATCGAAGCCGCAACCCTATGGCTCGGAGAAAACGATCCAGGAACAGCAAATGCCTATCACGCCACCGCCCATGGCCTGATCACCGAATTCGAACTCGCAGCCGCTGCGAAAACCGAACCATTTCCCGGCGTACGCGAAATGCTGGGTGAGCTGAAATCCACCGGCAAACGGCTTGGCGTGGTCACGCGCAACTGCGAGCTGGCAGTGCGTACCGTCTTTAACGATATTGACGACTTCTGCGAGACAGTGCTCGCACGCGATAACGCCGAGTTCCTGAAGCCGGATATTCGACACGTCACTCAAGCACTGCGCACCATGGGTGTTGCCCCCAAACTCGCAGCAATGATCGGCGATGGCCAGATGGACATGCGTGTGGGCAAGCAACTCGGCATGCTCTGCGTGGGGGTCCTTTCCGGCAGCAGCAGTCTCGAACGATTACAGGAAGCCGGCGCCGACATTGTTCTGGACAGCGTTCGGGGGCTCACTTATCAGGTCACCTGATGAATCTCCGCAATCGCTGTATGCACCGCGCGTTGGCAGGCTGTACCCAACATCGGCGCATTTTGAATGACTGATCGTCTGGCCTTCCGAGCTCGCACGGGTCAAAATCGCGACCTGGAATGAGTGGTTCCAAGTGATTGGAGACGATGATGCAACGAACCACAGAGGCGAGAAACGTGATCGGACCGCTGCTCGATCGGCTCATCGTGCAGCTGGACGCCGAGGGATGCGCTACCCAGTGCGCATACTTCGCGCGCATCCGCCGCTCACTGTACCACGCACGCCACGATATGGAGCTTGCCACCCCAATCCTGGAACTCTCCACGTCCGCGGCCGTGGGATTTCACTTTTCCAGCGACGCTGACGTGCTGATTTCGCGCATTCTCGAGAAAGCCGAACAGCTGGCAACCGAGCTCGATTACGCCTGGCCTACCCTGCACTGAGCGAGGACCCCGATTGCCGTCATGCGCGCCGTACTGCAAAGCATCTATCGCTACCCGGTAAAGAGCATGGGCGGCCAGACCCTCACCAGCACTCGCCTCGCGGCTAAAGGCATTCCAGGTGATCGCGCCTGGGCGCTGAAGGATGAGCAAGGGCTGGTTGGCGGGAAACGGTTTCCGGAACTGATGAGCTGTGAGGCACGATTGCTCAGCGAACCTTCCACGGCACAACCGTCTCCGCCTGTGGAGATCCGATGCCCCGATGGGGCGCTATGCCAATCAGACGACGATCAGATCAGGTCGGTACTGTCAGGATTGCTGGGAATAGACGTATCGCTGTGGCCGCTGATGCCGGAGGATCAACTCGATCACTATTTGCGAACTCCGGGGGATCCCAACGCCGATCCAGAAGCCGAGCTGCGCACCATTTTCGCCCGAACCGCTGATGAGCCGCTACCGGATTTCAGTCAGTTTCCGGCGGAGATATTCAAGTACCAGTCTCCGCTCGGAACGTATTTTGATGCGTTCCCTCTGTTGTTGATGAGCACCAACTCCCTTGCAGCAATGCAACGCGCCGCGCCCGACTCACAGATTGACGTACGTCGGTTCCGGCCAAACCTTCTGTTCGATCTGAGTGTCGATCTACCCTTCCCGGAGAACGAATGGGCCGGAAAAACGCTCCGGCTTGGCGGCACCACGCTGCAGGTGGAGATGGAGTGTCCTCGCTGCATCATGACCACGCACGGTTTTGCCGAGCTGCCCCGCGACTCCACGATCATGCGCGCGCTGGTTCGAGCCAACGGCGGCAATCTCGGAGTCTACGCGACAGTGCTGGAACCCGGGCCGGTCCAGCTCGGAGATGCGCTGGAGATCGTCTAGCCCTGCTGCGACTGCATTACCAGCGACGCTACGAACCCTCCCTATGAACCAGTAGGCACCTCGCTGAACGCAACGCCTTTGTCCATCCTGGGTTCCTGGGGCATGCCCAGCACCCGTTCAGCGATGATGTTGGCCATGATCTCATCGGTTCCACCGGCGATCCGCAATCCCGGAATACCCATGTAGGAGGCCTGGAACATCCCCGCATCCGCGGAAAATTCCGAATCCCAGATCGCCCCGCTCATCTCCATCAGATCAATGGCGAAAGAAGCCATGTCCTGGGTCTTGGGAGCGCCCACCAGCTTACCGATGGAGTTTTCCGGCCCAGGAATTTCGCCCCTGGACAGTGCGGTCATCGATCGATAGCCGGTGAACCGAAGACCCGACTCCTGGCAGTACCAGGTGGCGAGTTTGGCCCGAACCGCCGCGTCCTCGATGGCGGGCTTGTCGTCGATGTTGACGCGCTGCGCCAGTTTGAACACAGAATTAAAGCCAACCGCCGTCCCACCGCCGCCAATGGAGGCGCGCTCGTTCATCAGCGTGGTCAGCGCGACCTGCCAGCCCTGGCCGACTGCGCCAAGCCGCTGGCTGTCGGGAATGCGTACGTCGGTGAAATACACCTCGTTGAAGTTTGAATCTCCCGAGATCTGTTTGATCGGCTTGATGTCGATGCCCGGCGACTTCATGTCCACGTAGAAGTAAGTCAGGCCTTTGTGCTTGGCCACAGACGGATCCGTGCGCACCACCAGGATTCCGAAATCCGAGTAATGCGCACCCGAGGTCCAGATCTTCTGACCGTTGATCACCCAGTCGTCGCCATCGCGCTCCGCTTTTGTGCGCAGCCCGGCAAGGTCGGAGCCAGCGGCGGGTTCGCTGAAAAGCTGGCACCAGATGTGCTCGCCGCTGGCGAGCTTGGGCAGAAACTCGTCCTTGGCCGCGTCGTCGGCCCAGGACATCATCGTCGGCGCCGCCATCCCCTGGCCGATGCCGAAAACGCCCTGGGGAAGGTTGCTGAAACGCGCCTCCTCCTGATTCCAGATCACCTGTTCGATGGCGCTGGCGTCGCGACCGCCGTATTGCTTGGGCCAGCGAATACAGGCCATTCCGGCGTCGTACTTACGCTTCTGCCAGAGCTTGGATTTCTCCATGTAATCCATACCCTCAAGCTCGGATCTGGTTGGAACGTTATCGGTGAGCCAGCTCCGGGCCTGCTCCCTGAACGCCGATTCTTCTGCTGTGTCGTTGAAATCCATTACCTGTGCTCCTTAGGCGGCGTTGCTTTGTTCAACCGCAGTGATCAAGCGGTCCTGCCAGAACCCTTCGCTGCCGACATTCACCGACAGCAGCTTTGCGCGGCGATAGTACAGCTGGCAGTCGAACTCCCAGGTAAACCCCATGCCGCCATGGGTCTGGATGTTCTCCTTGGATGCAAAATAGTACGCCTGGGTCGCCGACACCCGAGCGGTTGCGGCAGCAAGGCTCAACTCCGCCGCGCCCGTGTCGAGCGCCCATGCGCCGTAGTAACAGTTGGATTTCGCGAGGGTGTTCTTGACGTACATATTGGCAAGCTTGTGCTTGATTGCCTGGTAGGACGCAATGGGTCGGCCAAAAGCGTAACGCCCCATCGCATACTCCTTGGCCATCTCCAGCGAGGCTTCCGACCCACCTACCTGTTCCCAGGCAAACAACACCGCAGCGCGATCGAGAATATTCTGGGTCAGTGCCCATCCTTCGCCGGGATCGCCCAATGCCTCGGCCGCGGCTCCGGCAAACTCGATCCGGCTGTGCCCGCGCGAAGGATCCAAGGTCTGCACATCGCTCCGGGTCACCGCCTCCTGATCCAGCTCGACCAGATACAGCCCGTTGTTCGCGACAACCACCGCGAATCCGGCAGCGGCGCCATCCGCAACGGGTAGTTTGGTGCCGGTCAGTTTGCCATCGTTAACGGTCGCGGTGAGGCTGGAAGGGCTTGGCCTGCCGTGGCCTTCGGCAAACGCGAAGGTGCCAATGACCTCGCCCGCCGCCAGGCGTGGAAGCCAGGTCTCTTTCTGTTCGAGCGAACCTGCCAGCAGCAGCGCTTCGGTTGCCAGGTAAACGGAAGAAGAAAACGGCACCGGCGCAGCAACCCTGCCGAGTTCCTCGGCAATTACGGACAGTTCCAGATACGAAAGACCCAGGCCGCCAAATTCCTCGGGAATGACCGTGGCCGTGTAGCCCATGTCGACGATTTTCTTCCACAGATCTGCATCGTAGGCAGCATCGCCCTCCAATACAGCTCGCACCACCGCGAGCGAACAGTTGTCCTTCAGAAAACCCTGTGCCTGCTCACGCAGCAGGTTCTGGTCCTCATTAAATTCGAAATTCATGCACTTCCCCAAAATCTATCCAAGCCAGCGATTCTCTACACTTTAGGTATAAAAGGCGAGCCCAGTTAGAATCGAGCCCCATGATCGGAGAGAACAAGGGCGCTCAGGACTACGCGGAACTCGGCTTCGTGCGGATTGCGGCCGTTGCGCCAGAGATCACCCTGGCCGATCCCCTGAGCAACGCCGAACGGATCGTGGCGCACATTCAGGCGCTCAGCAACGATGAGGCAACCCTCGCGCTGTTCCCGGAACTCGCCGTGACCGGCTACTCCTGCGAGGATCTGTTTTTCAGCCAGGACCTGCAGCGGGCAAACATCCAGGCTCTCAAGCTCATCGCCGACGCCTGCGGCGACATCGTATGCGTGGTAGGCGCGCCATACCTGCTGGACGACGGACGTCTGCTGGATTGCGCGGTGATTGTCGCCCAGGGGCGCATCCGCGCGATGATTCCCAAGGTCGCGCTACCAAATTACGGCGAATTCTACGAACGCCGCTGGTTTGTGGGCGGCGAAGCGGTAGACGCCGTGGTCGTCGATCCGGTGCTTGGAGAGTTCAGAATTGCCACCAATCAACTGCTGCGCGTCGGCGGA
The DNA here is from genome assembly GCA_046582225.1 of Pseudomonadales bacterium. Taxonomy (GTDB): domain Bacteria; phylum Pseudomonadota; class Gammaproteobacteria; order Pseudomonadales; family Azotimanducaceae; genus JAYGEV01. The sequence goes on along the minus strand of JAYGEV010000253.1, from coordinate 13,328 downwards.
TTCCGATTCGCGGTGGAGATCTGCGAGGATCTTTGGTCACCGGAACCGCCCGGCATTCGGCACAGCCTGGCCGGGGCGGAACTGATCGTGAACCTCTCCGCCAGCAATGAACTGGTCGCAAAGACCGACTACCGTCGCGATCTGGTGCGCATGGCCAGCGCGCGCGGCATCTGCGGCTACCTGTACGCCGGCAGCGGACCGCTGGAATCCAGCAAAGATGTGGTGTTTGGCGGTCATCTCATCGCCTGCGAAAACGGCCAGACCATTGGCGAGAGCGAGCGCTTCAACTTCGGCGCAACAACCCTCATCGTCGATCTGGATATCGACAAGCTGCGCCACGACCGCATGCAAAATACCACCTTCACCAATGCCGCCAGGCCAGCGGCCTATCACCTGGTGGAGACGATGCCGCGAACCGCGTCGATTTCACGGCTGGAACGCCACTACCCCCGACAACCCTTCGTGCCGACCGATGAGGTTCAGCTCGATGCCACGGCCCAGGAAATTCTGAACATTCAGGCCACGGGCCTGGCGCGCAGGACCCTGGCCGCGCGCAGCAAGACTCTGGTCATCGGATTGTCCGGGGGCCTGGATTCGACGTGTGCGTTTCTCGTGTGTCTGGACGCGCTGGCGAAGCTCGACCATTCGCGGCAGATGATTCACGCGCTCACCCTGCCCGGTCCAGGCACCACGCCGCACACCTTGGAATCGGCTCACGCGCTGTGCGCCGCCACCGGTGTCGAACTGAAGGAAATTTCAATCAATGCGGCCGTCGACCAGCACCTGGCCGATCTCGATCACGAGAGCCGCGACGATGTGGTTTTCGAAAACGCTCAGGCCCGGGAGCGAACGCAGATTCTCTTCAACTACGCCAACAAGGTCTCCGGCCTCGTCGTGGGTACTGGCGATTTGTCCGAACTGGCGCTCGGCTGGTGTACGTTTAACGCCGACCACATGGCTGGTTACAACGTCAATGCCAGCGTACCGAAAACCCTGATGGCCTACCTGGTGCGCTGGTATGCGACACACCGGGCTGATTCCACCCTTGGCGACGTGCTCCAGCGGGTCCTGGCCACTCCGATCTCCCCGGAGCTGATCGCACCGGATGCCGATGGCAGGATCGCCCAGGAAACCGAAGCCATCATCGGTCCGTACGAGCTGCACGATTTCTTTCTCTACCACTTTCTTCGCAACGGCGAAGGGGCCGCCAAGATCTTCCATCTGGCGCTGCTGACATTCACCGACAGCTATAGCGCCGCTGAGCTGAAGCGCTGGCTGAAGGTGTTCTATCAACGCTTCTTCGCGCAGCAGTTCAAACGTACCACGCTGCCGCCGGGACCTAAGGTCGGCTCGGTAAGCCTTTCACCGCGCGGCGACTGGCGCATGCCCGATGAAGCCGGCGTGCAGCACATACTCGCCGACATCGACAATCTCCAGGGAGGATCCTAAAACATGAGTACCCTGCGTGCGGCGCTGTTCCTGACGTTCGGCGTGATCGCAAGCTTCGGCTGGGCGGCAAGCGATGAGCGATACTGTGGAACCGAAGGTTTCTGGCTGCAGATCCTCGGCGGCGGTGGGCCAGAGCTCGACGATGGGCAGACCGGGGCCAGCTATCTGGTCTGGCTGGACAACCGGGCGCGCCTGCTGGTTGATACGGCACCAGGATCGTCGGCCAATTTTGACCTGGCGGGGGCCGAGTTCGAAGATCTCGACGCGATCGTATTCACGCACCTGCACGCCGATCACACCTCGGATTTTCCGGCCTACGTGAAGGGCTCCTCCTTTTCCGAACGCGACCGGCCGCTGACGGTGCTCGGGCCTAACGGCAACGACACGTTTCCGGACACCGAGACGTTTGTAGAGCGCATGATCGGCCGCGAAGGCGCGTATCCCTATCTTGCCGACTTCCTCACCTACAAGTCAGAGGGAGGCTACAAGATCAACGCCCGCAATGTTCCTGCCACCGGTCAGCGACGCTGGTCACGCTTCGGAACCCAGCACATACGGCTGTCCGCGATGCCCGTACACCATGGCAGCGTGCCGGCGGTGGCATGGCGAGTGGAGGTGGGCGGCCAGATCATCGTCTTCAGCGGAGATTTCAACAATCAGAAGAACGTGCTGGCGCGATTCGCCAAAGACGCCGACGCACTGGTGGTCACCCACGCAATTCCTGAAACGGCACGCGGCGCGGCGAAAGACCTCCATGCACTACCCGGCCAACTGGGATCCATCGCCAACCAGGCCAACGCCCGCATGTTGATACTGGGCCATCGCATGAACCGGACCCGAGGCCGCGAATCTCAAAGTCGTGAAGCCATCGAGAAGCACTACGACGGCCCGCTGATGTTCGCCAACGACATGGAGTGCTGGGGCCTGTAGCTGCGTTCAGCGAAGTACCCATGACAGGACCCGATCTGATACTCGGATACTGGTTCGGTGAGCTGACCGACGGATTCTCCGACGCGGCTCATCGCCGACGCTGGTTCAATGGCGGCAAGGCTTTCGATGCGGAGCTGGGCGACGAGTTCGGACACCTGATCGATGCCGCCCTCACTGGCGAGCTGCAGCCCTGGTTGAATTCGCCGCGCGGCCGGCTGGCCTATGTTCTTGTCTGCGACCAGCTGCCACGCAACATATTCCGTGGCGAGCGGCGAGCCTACGCGACCGACCATCTGGCTCTGGCCGCCGCCCACGATGGCGTCGAAGCGGGCAAGGATTTACCTCTGGATGTTGATGAACGCCATTTTCTATACATGCCGTTCGAGCATTCCGAAAATCTCATCGATCAGCACACGTGCGTGGGGTTGTTTATGGAGCTGCGAGACGCGTCTCCAACAGCACAAACCGAGCGTCTCACCGACTCGCTGCGCTACGCTCGGCGGCATCGCGACATCATTCGCCGCTTCGGTCGATTTCCCCATCGCAACGCCGCGCTGGGACGTGCCTCCACCGCAGACGAGGAATCATTCGTCGTCGACGGAAACAACTTCGGTCAGTCTGCTCGTGAAAACTGATGACTAAACCACCGGGCAGCCACGCCATCCGTCGACACCTGCTGCGCGAGCTGCGAGCGGTTGCAGATCCTAACAAGGCGCCCCAACAGCAGGCCTACATGAAGTCCGAGATGCCCTACCTGGGGGTGGTAATGCCGGTTCAGCGCAAGATCGCGCGGGCGGTGTTCAAAGCACATCCGCTCCCCGATCCGGCCAGCTGGCGCCATGTTGTGCTGGAGATCTGGCGCAACGCGAAGTTCCGTGAGGAACGATACAGCGCGATGGAGCTGGCCGGGTCCTCAGCCTATCACCAATGGCTGACCATGGACGCGATGCCGATGCTCGATGAACTCATCGTCACCGGCGCCTGGTGGGACTACGTGGACACGATTGCGATCAACCTCGTGGGCCACATTCTGGCGGCCAACCGCAGTCAGTTGACCCCCGAGATGACCCGCTGGGCCAGGGATGATGACTTGTGGAGACGTCGCACATCGATCCTGGCGCAGCTCAAATTCAAAGCCCGCACCGACGAAGCGCTGCTGTTCTACGCCATCGAGTCATCCATGGATTCCAGCGAGTTTTTTCTGCGCAAGGCCATTGGCTGGGCGTTACGCGAGTACTCCAAGACGCACCCGACCGTGGTAGCCCGCTACATAGGTAAACATGACCAGCAGCTGTCTCCTCTGTCCAAGCGCGAGGGCTTGAAAGTGCTGTCGAAGCAGGGTCAGGTCCAGCCAGTCGCCACGCCACAGTAGCGACAGCGGTCACGCTGTTAGATTACACTTTGCGCGAAAGGGGGGAACCTATGAAGACATGGATCATTGCAACCGTGGCCGTTCTGGCCGCGTTGGCCGTCTATTTTGTTACGCGCGAGGGTGACAGCGCTCCCGCGACCAGCGGGCAGGAATCGGTTCAGGCGCTTGACGCCGCACCAGCACCAACCATCGGCCTGGTCGACGACGCACGCATCCAGGCCGCGCTCGAAAACGAGCCCGGCAGCTGGATCGCGCACGGCATGGATTTCACCGAGAATCGGTTCTCGCCGCTCACACAGGTCAATCGCGACAACGTCGGCGAACTGGGGCTTGTCTGGCACAAAGATCTGGGCACGTTTCATGCCCAGGAAGCCACCCCACTGGTGGTGGACGGCCTGATGATATTTCCCACCGCCTGGAACATCGTATTCGCCCTGGATGCGGAGTCCGGCGAGACGCGCTGGATCTATGATCCCGAGGTTGATCGTAGTCGCATTGGCACGATCTGGGCGCCGTTCAGCCGCGGCATCGCCGTCTACCACGGGCGGGTCTACGTCGCCACCATCGACGGCTACCTCATCGCCGTGGACGCAGCGACCGGCAAAGAGGTGTGGAAGGTCGACACCATCGTGGATCGCAGCATTCCGTATTTCATCAGCGGCGCCCCCCGGGTCGGTGGCGGCAGGATCTACATCGGCAACGGCGGTTCTGAATGGGGCACCCGGGGTTACACCACGGCATATGACGCCGACAGCGGCGAGCAGGTCTGGCGTTTCTGGTCGGTTCCCGGGGATCCGAGCAAACCGTTCGAGCATCCCGAAATGGAACTGGCCGCAAAAACCTGGAAGGGTGGGGAGTGGTGGAAATACGGCGGCGGCGGCAACGTCTGGAACTCGATTGTCTACGATGCCGAGCTTAACCAGGTGTACCTGGGCATGGGCAATGCGGCACCGTGGGCGCGCGTGATCCGCAGCCCCGGCGGTGGCGATAACCTGTTTGCCGCCTCCATCGTTGCGGTGAACGCCGATACGGGCGAGATGAACTGGTACTACCAGCAGGTGCCGGGCGACAACTGGGATTTCACCTCCACACAGGATATGGCACTGGTGGATCTTGAGGTCGACGGAGTTGCACGCAAGGTGATCATGCAGGCGCCCAAGAACGGCTTCTTCTACGTGATCGACCGCACCGATGGCGAGCTGTTGCGCGCCCATCCATTTGCATCGGTCACGTGGGCTTCTCACGTCGATATGGAAACCGGCCGCCCGGTGGAACTCGAACAGGGCAACTACGACACCGAAGCCAAATGGGTGCTCCCAGGACCGTTCGGCGCGCACAACTGGCAGGCGATGAGTGTGGACCCGGAAACCGCCATCGCGTATCTCGGCACGCATGACTCCGCCTTCTGGTTCAAGATCGATCCGACGTTCCAGGAAACCGGCATTTACAAGTGGCGCACGGGCCAGACCAATATGGGTGTCGATCTGGAAACGGCCGACCTGCTGGAGGGCGTCACCTCGCCGATAACCCAGGGGTATCTCACGGCCTTCGACCCGCTCACGGGCGAAACGCGCTGGCAGAACAAGCTCGACCACTACTGGAACGGCGGGGTGGTCGCAACCGCCGGTGGGCTGGTATTCCAGGGCGGTGGCATGGGACACATCTACGCCTACGACAAAGACACCGGCGAGCGCTTGTGGGATTTCAACACCTATACCTCCATCATCGCACCACCCATTACCTACGCGATCAACGACACCCAGTACGTGGCCATTCTCACCGGGTCCGGCGGTGCCGAAAGCTTTGGCGGCAAACAGGCCAACACCGCCACCGACACCTACGGCAATCACCCGCAGCTGCTGGTGTTCTCGCTGGGCGGCAACGAACAGTTAACCGAGCCGGAGAAGCGAGCTCAGATTCCGCCGGAGCAGCCGCTGATGTCTACCGACAGACACGAACTGCGTCGCGGCAGCGTGCTCTACCACGATTTCTGCGCTCGCTGCCACGGCGGCCAGGCGAAGAGTTTCGGGGTGATGCCGGATCTGCGCTTCATGGGTCCCGCCATCGTGGAGTCGTTTGATCAAATCGTGCTCGAAGGCGCGCGCGCACCGGTAGGCATGGGGGCGTTCAAGGAATGGATGACAGTCGAAGACTCCCGGCGCGTGCTGGGCTACATCCTCTACCGCGCCAACGCCGACCGACAAAAAGCTGAAGAGGCAGACATCTGAGCAGAACACTGAGGCGTTCGCGCCCGGCGGCGCCTCCAGCAACTCACGAACGCTCAGTGCTGATCCAGATAATCCACCGCAAGCTGGCTCATCACTTCGACGCCCAGCACCAGCGCACCTTCGTCGACAGTGAACAACGGGGAATGGTTCGGAATCGCCTGTTCGGCCGAAACGTTTTTCGGCCGCCCGCCGATCAAGAAAAAGAACCCCGGCACCTCTTCCTGATAAAACGCAAAGTCTTCGGCGCCCGTGATCAGCTTGGCGAATCGTACCCCATCGCGGCCGTAGACCTTGTGTAGAGTAGGTAGCATTGCCTCGGCCAGGCCAGGATCGTTGTAGGTCACCGGAACTCCGGCGTCGATTTCCACTACCGCGGTGGCGCCCATCGACTCTGCGATGGCTTCGGCGATGCGCTTGATTCTGGCGTGAATATCCACACGCATGTCCGCATCGAAGGTGCGAATGGTGCCCTCCATGCGCACGCTGTCCGGCACGATATTGTTCCTGACCCCACCGTGAAAGGTTCCCACCGAAATGACGGCTGGTGCGTTGGTAATGTCCACCTGGCGGCTGACGATGGTCTGTAGCGCGGTGACGATGTACGCGCCCACCACCACCGGATCTACGCCTGCCCACGGTTGTGCGGCGTGCGTCTGGCGACCCTTGACCGTGATTTCGAAGCGCTGAGCGCTGGCCAGCGCACCCTTGGTTCGATAGCTGGCTCTGCCAACGGCGTCGCTTTGGCTGATGTGCAGGCCGAAGATTGCATCCACCGTCGGATTTTTCAGCACGCCCTGCTGAATCATCATCTTGGCGCCGCCCTCCTCTCCCTTGGGAGCACCTTCCTCGGCGGGTTGGAATACAAACTTTACAGTGCCTGAAAGTTCATCACGCATCCCGCTGAGCAGCGATGCCGTGCCCATCAGGATGGCGACATGATTGTCGTGACCACACGCATGCATGATCCCGACATCCAACCCGTTGTACGTGCCACGTTCCGTGGACGCATACTCCAGGCCCGTGCGCTCGGTCACCGGCAAACCATCCATATCGGCCCGAAGCGCCACTACCGGCCCTGGCCTGGCACCTTTCAACACTCCTACGACTCCGGTATGAGCAACCCCCACCGTCACTTCCAGACCCAGGCTTTCAAGATGCTCGGCCACCAGCCGTGAGGTCCGAAACTCGCGGTTGGACAGCTCAGGATGTTGGTGGATATCTCGGCGCCAGCCGATGACCCTGGCCTGCAGTGCTTGTGCAGCGGTGCGAATTTCCGCCGACAGTTCGTCTGCAACCGCGACATTCGCAGTCAGCATCAAAGCAGTCGCAATCGCAATCGCGCTCGCGCTCGGGTTCATCGTTTCGTTTTTCTTCCTGCTCCCGGCCGGCAGCTTACTGCTCGCTCGTCATGCTGACCACTCGGCAAAGTGCGATACACTGGCACATCAGGCTCAGCAATTCTTGAAAGGGAAAACCAATGGATTTCGACATCGCCATGACCGACGAGCTGCTCGCGACAACGCGGGCCGTGCGCAAACGACTGGATCTCACCAGGCCCGTGCCAAGAGAGGTGATCAACGAGTGTCTGGAACTCGCGGTGCAGGCACCCACAGGCTCCAACTCTCAGGGGTGGCGCTGGGTGATCGTCGATGACGCCGACAAGCGCAAGGCCCTGGCAGACCTCTACCGCAAAGGAGCCGGCGAATATCTGGCGGCTGCCAGCGCTCAGGCAGACGAAGGCGGCGATGCCCAGACTCAACGGGTTTTCAGCTCCGCGATGTATCTCGCGGATCATCTGGAAGAGGTGCCGGTTCACGTGATTCCCTGTCTGGCCGGCCGGCCCGCAGAGAATACGCCGCAGGCAATGTACGCTGGCACCTACGGGTCCATTTTTCCAGCGGTATGGAGCTTTCAGCTGGCCTTGCGTTCCCGAGGTCTGGGCTCTGCTCTGACGACGTTGCACCTGATCCATGAAAAAGAAGCCGCAGAGGTTCTGGGCCTTCCCGACAGCGTTCTGCAGGTCGCGTTGCTACCTGTGGCGTACACCGTGGGAACCGATTTCAAACGCGCAAGCCGGCCGCCGGTTTCTGAAATCACCCACTGGAATACCTGGTCGGACTGAGTTCAACCAGGCTTGGCGCTGGTCGGAGCGATTCAGTACTCAGAGTATTCATCGCCGACTCCCAGCTTGAAGGTCACGCTGCTCTCGCGCCCGAACTCGGCCTGTGGCACACCTTCGCGCAGGGACGGGTTGAATACCCAGCTGCGTACCGCGGTCAGCGCCGCGTCATCGAATACGCCCGCGGGCTCGGCGTGCACAACTCGAGCGTTCTCGACCCTTCCCTGTCGCGTGACGTCGTAGCGAATCACAACGAAACCTTCCACTGCATCGGCGCGAGCCTGCACCGGATAACTCGGACCGCCGGCGGATATCAACTGCAGCGGTCGGTTCGATGCACCCAGGCAACCGACCAGGAGCAACCCGGCTGTCACAATCAGCAAGGCGGTCCTGGCCGGAAGCAATATTGTTGTGATGCCCCTGCGATTGATCGTCAACTCGGATTCCACCGTGTAAAACCCAACCTTACCACCCCGGGGTAGCCGCGATGTGAACGTTGCGGTGGTAGGCTATAACACGGGCTGTGGAAAACCAGAGAGGCGTACGGCCACATGGATGAGCACCGTGGCGAACGAACGCAAGACGACCCCGAAGCGAAATCTCTTGGGATCTGGAAAGTCGTGAAAAGTGTGCTCGCGGCGGGCTTTGGCGTGCAATCAAGCCGCAACCGCAGCCGCGACTTCGCCAAAGGCAAACCGATCTATTTCATTGCAGTCGGCATCGTTCTCACCGTTGCGTTCGTGACAGCGACCATCGCGCTGGTCAATCTGGTGCTGTCGAATGCCGGGCCTCAATCGTAGCCGGCAACGAGCCGCAGCATCTCGGGCTCGGCGGCTTCCATCTCTTCAAGCAACCGGAACTGCCGCTCTGCGCGCGTCAGATTTTCGCCGGGTGCGGATACCTTGAAGTAGTGATCTCCGTTCAGATGGTCGGTGAGGAAACGCACGCCAAGCATAAAGCAGACGTAGCGTGGCGCAATGACCAGATCCCGAGACACGATTCGCGAACGCTTTTCGCCAACAAAACCCTCGACAAGCGCTGCGAAAAGGTTGACGGATAGTCCGCCGTCGCGGACAGCGCCAGAGCGCACGAGATCCCCGAAGTCCCAGGCCCAGTGACCGCGCATCGTGGTATCAAGATCCACAACGCAGCCAACCTCGTCGCTGCCATCGATAAACAGCAGGTTGTTCACCTTGCAGTCGCCGTGAACGTAGTCATCGGCGCTCTGCAACACGTGCTGCAGCGAAGCACGCTCGGCAACGAAATCCCGCCAGACATCGTTTGCTGTGGCCAGCTTGTCATACTCGGCAAGATAACGATGCAGCCTCATGAATCCGGCGATGGGATCGATCAGCTCGGGTTTCGGCAGGTCGACAAGCAGGTTTTGATATCGCGCAAAGGCCCGCCCCGCGGACTGCGCCTGGGCGGTATTTTCCAGACTCTGCAACGTGTGAGTATCCGCAACGAAATCCGACAACCGCCAGCAGCTGCCTGCGTCCCCAACGTGAAACCATGTTCCAGACAGCGTCATTTTGAGTTCGGCGACGAATCCAGGTGCGCGATTCGAAATGTGGCTGACAACGCGCTGCACGTTGTCCATCAGTCCATCGGCATCCACAAAAACCTGTCGGTTTATCCGCTGCAACACCCAACGGCTGGTACCCTCTGCAACGAGATACGTGTCGTGGATGTGGCCGGCTCCAAGTGTCGATAGGTCACCGTGCAAACCCCAACCAGCCTCCAGGATCGAAGCAACGTCCATCACTTTGCCACCGCTTCGACCCAGGATCGCAAGGAGGGCACCGCAGCGATGAGATATTCGCCCTGAGGCAGAGCGGCTCGCTCGAGCAGTTCGAGCGCGTGCTCGCGATCCATCGTGCCATCGAGTATCTCGATCACCATGGACCCCAGCGCCTCAAGCATCCGTGACGAAGCGGCCAGCTCCGGCAGGCAATCTGTTTGCCCGGCTAACGCCCGCCAGGTTTCGCCATAGCGCGCAAGGGATTCGCCCGCCGCCTTGTCGCCAGTGGCGTGATCGCGACACAATCTGGCCATAGTGCGCGCGGCAATGCTTTCCGGCAGCAGCCCGTCTACGACTCGATCCAGCGGGGTATCAGCATCATAGGGGCGGGCCTGGGGCATCTCGGTACCCGTGATGCGGGCCGACAAAGCCGCTTCGCCGAGCAGGCGCCCGTACCATTTGAGCGGCTCCAACATCTCCACCAGAGGCTGCCAGGCGTCAGTGACCCCTGAGGATCTGAGCAGGCGTCTGCTGCCAGCCTTAACATCGATATCGCTCAACGCTGACAGGCTGTTAAAACATGCCGTCAAACGCGCATACAGATCGTCAATGTCGGTCAGCGTAGCCGGGGACCAGAATCGCTCCGCAAGCGCGGGCAAACGCGACCAGAGCCGCACGTCCAGGAGCGGCTCGGTTACCAGCTCGCTCCACAGACACGCCTCAGCACCGAGAATCCGTCCCGAGACCGAGCCTCGCCCGTTTGGAACCCGGTTCCGGGGTCTCCGCCATTGATGCGTCCAGCGCATTCCCTGGGCAACGTGGGCAAACCGCGGATCTTCGAGAAGTTCGTCCTCCAGCTTCACAAGCGTGGCTTCATCCGCCTCGGGATCGAACCGATAGTGCACTTCCACCGGGTAGAACAGATCCAGATAGTAGTTCGACGACACCACGCAATCATTGCCGCCGGCCAGCGCGCGATCCCGCGCGGTGGCACCTCGCCAGCATTGCACCACGATCGACGCCGCGAGGTCGTCGTGCAGAACCTCGTCCCAACCCACCGCGGTTCGACCGAGTCCCGCGCTGATCTCGGCGACACGGGCGACGAAAACCGCTTGGAGCGCCGCGATGTCTGGAATACCCCGATCCGCCATAAATCTCTGCACCCTTGCGCTTTGTGACCACCAGTCCGGGCTGACCTCGTCGCCACCGATGTGCAGGTGTCGGTCCGGGAAGATCGCTGTCACCTCGCCCAGCAACGTTGCGAGCGCCGCGTAAACAGATTCGTTGCTCGGGTCCAGGCACGCCTGGTGAACGCCAAATCGACGACTCGCGCGAGCCTCGTCGGTGGCCCATTCCGGATACGCGACGATCCAGCAATTGGTGTGACCGGGCATGTCGATCTCCGGTACCACGCGAATGCCTCGATCGGCCGCGTAGCACACCAGCTCCAAAAGCTCAGCGACAGTGAAATGTTCACCGCTGACAACCGCTGGAAACTGCGTAGTTGGAAAACGAAACGACTGATCGTCGGTGAGGTGCAGATGCAGAACGTTGAGCTTGCACAAAGCCATACCGTCGACGGTGCGTCGCAAACCGTCCATGCCGATAAAGTGGCGCGCCACGTCAATGAGTACACCGCGCCAGGGAAACCGCGGCTGATCATTTATTTCGCAACACGGAATCTCACAAAACGGGACCTGGGGGTTCCGAACTTTGGAACCTGCTGTCTCGCGCCCGCCAACGATCAACTGAACGAGCGTGGTCAGGGCATGCAGCACGCCCCACTCGCACTGCGCACACACGATCACCCCATCATCTCCAACAGACACCTGATAAGCCTCGGCGTCTCCCAGCTGAGGAAATTCCGCGCCCGCGGCGGCGCAGATTATCTGCAAACGCCACGGTACAGTGTCGCGTTCGGCGACGGACAAGCCGATGCGCTGCAATCCCGCCTCAAAACGCTCGACCGCACGATCCAGGCGGTCGCTGCGCGCGGCGGTGAATTCGACCTGCAGGTTGCCGCCACAGCGAAGCGTCCCAGTACCAGCCTCGATTCGGGCCGGGTAAGGCAGGAGTGCGGGGTGGAAGACGGCGGTGGATGATTCGATGGGCAACTTTGAATCCAGGAAAACGCGCAGCCTGACTCTGGAAGAGCCGCCCCACGCTGTCAATGCACGCGACTACCCTGCCAACCTTGAGCGCATCGAATCCCCATGACACCATGGAGTCCTGGAAGCCAACGTGATGTGGTGATCATGAACATACCTGATCGCATGCGCGCCGTGCTGCGCGCCGAAGCTGACGCTATCGCGGCCATCGAGATCGATGCGACCTTCGAGCGTGCGGTCACATCGCTGCAATCATGTCGCGGTAAGGTGCTGGTCACCGGCATCGGAAAGGCCGGTCACATCGCCCGAAAGTATGCCGCCACGCTCTGCTCCGGCGCGACCCCGGCCGCCTTCATTCATCCCGCCGAAGCCGCCCACGGCGATCTGGGCATGATTTCCAGCGAAGATGTGTTGATCGCCTTTTCCACCAGCGGCAAAAGCCGCGAGGTGCTCGAGGTTCTGGAGCTGGCCCGTCACCTGGGCGTAGCCATGGTGATCGGCATCACCTCGCACCCGGATTCGGCGCTTCGCGAACTGTCAGACCTGGTGCTGGATATGGGTGAGATCGAAGAGCCCTGCCCGCTCGGCATGACGCCCAGCGCAAGCACAGCCGTGATGCTCGCAATCAGCGACGCCATCGCGCTGGCCCTGATGGAAGCCAAGGGTGTGACCCGCGAGGACTATGGCCTTCGACACCACGGCGGCTATCTGGGCCGCGCGGCGCGCGCCGACAACATTCCTCACGCCGATTCTTAAGGAGTCTTAAGATCAATCAGCCCGTGAAACTCCGCTGGCAGATTGCCAGGAATCGCTTGGCGCCTTCCGACAACGCCCTGTGCTTCTTGTAGAACAGACCCACGACCCGATCGATGCTCGAGATATCCAGGTTTGCGATCCGATGGAAGCCTTCCAGATCGTCGATCAGGCGCTCTGAAAGATAGGTAATTCCCATCCCCGCTTCGGCCAGCATCAATCGCAGCTCCAGGTTGCTCACCTCCCAGACGCTCGAAAACTGGTTGCGCAGGCGTTCGCTACCCGGGCGTTTGGTGGCGTCGTCGAGTTAGGACGTCAGCCGCGTCAGTTGCGCAAGCTCGCTGGATGGAGCACGCATCAACGCGTCGAACCGGGGGTGCTTCTCATGGGCAACCAGCTGACGCTTCTCGTCGAAGAACGGCGTTGTCACGAAGTGTCCAGGCATCCGGGTCTGAAACGGACCGATGCCCAGCTCCCAGCGATCCTCATCGACCCCGTAGATCAACTCACGGCCGGGCGCGAGGTCGAGCTTCAGGCGGGTGAGCGGATTGCGCTCGCAGAACTCGAGCAGCATCTCCTTGCCGTAGAAGCGGTTGAACATGCTGCTCATACCGAGACTCAATGTCGA
>JAYGEV010000219.1:0-7921 GCA_046582225.1 Pseudomonadales bacterium | reverse complement strand
GAGCCGCGACTGGGCCGCCAAGGGAACCCGGTTGCTGGGCGTGAAAGCAGTGATTGTGGAAAGCTTCGAGCGCATTCACCGATCCAATCTCATCGGCATGGGCGTGCTTCCCCTGCAGTTTTCAGATGGCGAAGGCCGCGGCAGCCTGAAGCTTACCGGCGATGAGATCGTCGATGTTCGACTGCCCGATGGGGTCACCGAGATCACCCCGCGTCAGGAGATGGAGCTGGTGGTCAATGATGGCAAGTCAACACGTACGATGACCGTTATCAGCCGATTGGATACCGAGAACGAGATTGCCTACTTCAAGAGCGGAGGCATTCTGCAGTATGTGCTCAACAATCTGGTGCGGGAGGCGAGCTGAACCCGCCACTCGGCGTTGTTTTCGACATGGACGGCCTGCTGCTCGACTTCGAGCGCCTGGCCAGAGCGACGTTCATCACCGCGTGTCGTGGCAATGGCTGGGAACCCGACCTTGCGGTATACGATCTCTGCGTAGGCAGCACCTACCAGGCGACCGAGCGGATCCTGAAGGCGGGGTTCGGCTCGGAATTTCCGTTCCAGGCGATCAGCGAGCGGTGGGATGCGTTGTATGAAGAGCACATCCTGCATCAGCCCGTAGACGTCAAATCCGGCGCGCTGGAACTGCTGAGACGCCTGGATGAGCTTGGCATACCACGAGCACTTGCGACCTCAACCAGGCGACGCACTGCAATGACCAAACTGCGCAACGCTGGGCTGGATGGCTTCTTTGCGGCGCTGGTTTGTGGAGACGAAACCGCGCGCGGAAACCCCCACCCGGATCCGTATCTTGAAGCTGCAGGGCGCCTGGGGCTGGACCCGGGCCAATGCTGGGCGCTGGAAGACTCCAACAACAGAGTTCGCGCTGCGCAGGCTGCGGGTTGTTGCGTGTTTCAGATACCGGATCTGGTGGCTCCAAGCGCCGAGGTTCGTGCGCTTGGACACCAGGTCGTTGGCTCGCTGTTCGATGTGCTCGATATGCTCGGGGTGGTTGGTCCCGACGCGTCAGACCACAACTGATGGCCGCTTCCCGCCCGGCGTAGCGCGGGCACAAACATCACAGGTACATTGCGCTTAATACCCAGGTAAGGGTCAGCCACATGAGTATGGTCAACGGCACCCCGACCTTGACGAAGTCGGCGAAGCTGTAGTTGCCGGCACTCATCACCAGCAGATTGGTCTTGTAAGCCATTGGCGTCGCGTAGCTCATATTTGCTCCGAACAGCACGGCGAGCACGAATGGTTCTGCAGGCATTCCCAGCTGGCTTGCGATGCTGATGGCAATCGGTGTGCCGATCACCGCGGCTGCGTTGTTGGATACCACGTTGGTAAGAACCGCGAGCATCAGCATCAGCGCCGATAGAATGACTGTCGGGGACGCGCCCAGGGTTGCAGCTAGAAACAATGCGGTAATGTAGTCAGTGGCTCCCGTAGCGGTCAGCGCCTGGCCCAGTGCAAGGCTGGCGGCGACCACGAAGAAGACCGCCGGGCTGATTGCGCGGATCGCCCCGCCCAGGTTCAGGCAGCGGGTAACGAGCAGCAATGCGGCGCCGGCCGTGGCACTGATCGCGATGGGCATCACGCCAGTTGCCGCAAACGCGACGACGGCTGCAAGGATGACCAGAGCCAGGGGTGCTTTGGCTGTATGCGGGAGGTCCACCGACGCATCGAGTACCAGGAACTCCGTGCTTCGCTTTAGGGCCGCGATCTGATCGCGCGCGCCCTGCACGAGCAGGATGTCGCCCTGCTGCAGAATGACGTCCTGAATCTCTTCGGTGGGCCGCCAGACTTCCTTTCCGGCACGGTGCAACGCCAGTACTACCAGCTGATATCGCGACAGAAAACGTGCAAAGCGCAGATTCGTTCGGTCCAGGCTCGAGCCCTGGACAACCGCGACCTCGGCCAGTATCTGCGTACCCGCAGACAGCGGGTGATCATCGTCGACTTCATGGTCGTCGGAATACAACCGGGCTTTCAGAGCTTCTTCGAACGATTTGAGCTTCTGCGGCGTGTCACGCACCCTGAGGCTGTCGCCCTCGCGCAACGTGGCATCGGGCAACGGCATGATGTAGGCGTCGCCGCGGCGGATGCGCACCACGTTCATATCGCCACCGGTGAGCGAGATTGCGTCCGCGAGACTTTTGTCTGCGACAGCTGATCCTTCATCCAGATGCAGCCGCGCATCGAACAATCGCGGCGACGCGTCTTCCAGATAGATGGATCGTTCCGGCAGCAGTCGCGGTGCAACGAGCCACAGATAGATGAGCGCAACGCCACCGGCGATAACCGCCGGCAGCGCGAAATCGAACATACCGAACCGCTGCATGCCCAGATCTTCGGCAACGCTCACGACCAGCAGGTTGGTGGATGTGCCGATGGTGGTGGCCATTCCCCCTACCAGCGTGGCGAATCCCATGGGCATCAGAATGCGCGAGGCCGAGGACGACGTGCGCAGGCAGACACTGATGAGAATCGGCAGCAGCAACACCACGATGGGAGTGTTGTTCGTGAATGCCGACAACACCGCGCCAACAATCAATGTTGCCAGGAACGACAGAAATGGGGCCTTGCCCCAGATGGTACCGAGCGCTCTGCCGACAGGTTCCAGCGCCCCGGTGTGTACCAGGCCCTGGCCGACCACCATCAGTGCGCACACCGCGACCAGTGCTTCATGGCCCAGGCCGAGGAAAAAGTCCGTTGCCCGCAGGCCAGGATATGGCACTAGGGAAAAACCGACCGCCAGGATTGCCAGCAGCCCGAAGCTGGACAGCTCCAGTGGAATTCGCTCGCGAGTGAACAGATACAGCGCCAGCACGGTGAGCAGCATCACCGCGATCGCATGCCCGTTGGGGGCGGTGATCAGTGACTCCGCGGCCAGCTCAGGCATATAGAGCTCTATTTGAAGGCAATGTCCACAACGTCCGCGAAGGTCTCCACGAAGTGTACTTCGAATCCGCGTCGAATGTGCTCGGGAACCTCCTGATAGTCGCGCTGGTTGGCTGCCGGGAGGATCACGCACTTGAGATTCTGGCGTTTTGCGGCCAGCAGCTTCTCGCGAATTCCACCCACCGGATAAACCTTGCCGGTGAGTGTGAGTTCTCCGGTCATCGCGCAGCCGCTGCGAATTCGTTTTCCGGTAGCCAGCGACAGCAGCGCCATCGCCATCGTAATGCCTGCGCTCGGGCCGTCCTTGGGAGTCGCGCCGGCGGGTACGTGCAGGTGGATGTTAGCGGTATCCAGGTACTCGGCCGGGGCACCGGAAACTGCTAACGTACTCGCGTTTGCTCGCAGGTAGCTGTACGCGATTTTGGCGCATTCCTGCATCACGTCGCCCAGTTGTCCGGTAACCCGCAATCCGGCCTGAGTATCGTGCACGCGGATTGCTTCCACCGGCAGCGTCGCGCCCCCGGCCGCGGTCCAGGCCAGACCGGTCACCACGCCTACGCCGGTCTGGAGTGGTTCTTTGTGGTAGATCGGTTGGCCGAGATAGTCTTCTACGTCGCGCATTCGAACTCGGATGGGTTTCTCAGCGCCTTCGAGCATGCGCACCACCGCTTTGCGGGTAATGCTGGCGAGCGCCTTGTCCAGACGCCGCACGCCTGCTTCCCGGGAATAGCCCTCCACGACCTTTCGCAGCGCGGCGGTATCTATTCTCAGGTCCCCTCGAAGCTTGAGTCCTGCACGGCGCAGCTGCCGCGGGAGCAGATGCTTGCGCGCGATGGCGAGCTTTTCTTCGTCCAGATAGCCGGACAGGTGGATGACTTCCATCCGGTCCAGCAACGGCGCAGGGATAGTATCGAGCTGGTTGGCGGTACAGATGAACAGCACCTTGGACAGATCGAAATCGACGTCCAGGTAATGGTCGTGAAAACTGCCGTTCTGCTCGGGGTCGAGCACTTCGAGTAGCGCGGAGGCCGGGTCGCCCTGGTAGGAAGCGCCGATCTTGTCGATCTCGTCGAGCATGATGACCGGGTTGCCAACCTTAGTGTCCTTCAGGGCCTGAATGAGCTTGCCTGGCATCGCGCCAATATAGGTGCGGCGATGTCCCTTGATTTCAGCCTCATCGCGCATGCCACCGACAGAAAATCGGTAGAACGGGCGGTTCAATGCTTCCCCGATCGAGCGCCCCAGAGAGGTCTTGCCGGCGCCTGGTGGTCCGACCAGGCAGATGATCGAACCAGCCACATCGCCCTTCATAATTCCGAGCGCCAGGAACTCCAGGATGCGCGACTTGACGTCTTCGAGACCTTCGTGGTGGGCGTTCAAAACCTTGTTTGCCGCGGTGAGATCCTGGGTATCGGCGCTGTGTACGCCCCACGGTAAGCTTGTCAGCCAGTCGAGATAATTGCGGGTGACGCCGTATTCAGGCGAACCGACCTCCAGTAGTGATAGCTTCTGCAGTTCCTCATCGATTCTTTGTCGGGCGGCTTCACTCGGATGCAACAGGCTCAATCGCTCGTTGAACGCATCGATCTCGGCGGTTTTGTCGTCTTTGGCGATGCCGAGTTCGGTTTGAATGAACTTGAGCTGCTCCTTCAGGATCACCTCGCGCTGATGGCCCTGAATCTCATGCTCCACGTGCTCGCGGATTTCTTTTTGCGCCTGGGCGATCTTCAGCTCTCTATTTAAGAGCGCGACGACTTTTTCCATGCGCCGCTGCAGCGGCACCGTTTCCAGCACTTCCTGCAGGTCGTTTTTGGACGCCGAGGTGAGGCTGGCAGCGAAGTCGGCGAGCATGGATGGTTCATTGATATCGGAACGCGCCAGGAACGCTTTGAGTTCTTCGCCGTACAGGGGGTTGAGTGGAATCAGATCCTTGATGATGTTGATGATCGCTACCGCGTAAGCCTTCTGTTCTTCGGTCCTCGCTGCGGGGTGGCTCGGGTAGTAGCGGGCGCTGGCGAGCAACGGCGGTTTATCGGCGAGCCACCTGCTGACCGAAAACCGCTGCAGGCCTTCGAGCAGGATCTGGATCTGCGCGCCTTCCCGATGGACCCGGTGAATCCGACACATCGTGCCCATGTCGAAAAGATTGGTCGGCCCGGGTTGCTCGATCCCGTCCTGTTTCGTTGCGATGAGTCCGACAACGTCGTGCTCGCGGGCACGAATCGCCTCGAGCGTGGGTAGCCAGATTTCCGCATCGATGATCAGCGGGATGGCCTGGCCTGGGAAAAACGGCCGCACGTCCTGGGGTAGAACGTTCACCAGTCCTGGCAGCACCTCGCCGGGCAGGATGATCTGACCGCTCTCGGATTCTCGGCCTTCGATAATGTCGGTTTCTTGATCGATATCCATGCCCAACAACCGGTGATGTATCGGGAGCTATATTGGGGCGAGCCCTGAAATCTCAAATGGGTATGGAACGATTCGGAAAGCTCGGGATATCGATCAATTTAGTTGACGGTTTCCGCTGAGGCGCGCAGGGTGCGGCAGGGGCGGCATTGTGATTGCCGCTACTGGACGATCGTCTTGAGATGAGCGGGGCGGTCGTCCGTTTCGGCAAATGCGATTTGCCGGGTCAGACCAATGTAGTCCACGAGAATATTGCCGGCCTCGCGCAACATGGCATCCTTGCTGGCGTCCTTGGCATCTTCGTCTGTAGCATGCTCGCGTTCTTCATCCAACGCGTCCAGTGACTCCAGCGCTTCCCGGCCCTTGGTGATGCGCAAGGTATTTTCAAGGTTCAAACGCCAGCTGTCTTCGGCATCTTTTTCCTGCTGACGGCGTGATTCATTGAGTGACAGCTGGGTCTTGCGGTTGTTTTCCTTGCTCTTGAGCGCAAGTGCGCGGAAGTAGCGAAAATCCGGATCGTCTGCTGCGCGCAGAGCATGCTGCTCCTTGAGCTCTTCCAGGTGCGGTTGTATTTGATTGGAGCGCCGGTAGGCGGCCGGTTCAATCATGTCCCATGGCATCGCGTCGTCCAGGGAGCTCTCGCCAATTCGCTCTGCATCGTAAATCTCTGGAAACTCGATGTCAGGGAGCACGCCCTGGTGCTGGGTGCTTTGGCCCGAGATCCGGTAGAACTTGGCGGCAGTGATCTTGAGCTGGCCGCGGTTCAGCGGAATGAGTGTTTGTACCGTACCTTTGCCGAAAGTCTGGCTGCCAATGATCACGCCGCGTTCGTAGTCCTGGACCGCGCCGGCGAAAATCTCGGATGCGGATGCGGACAACCGATTGACGAGAACCGCCATGGGCCCGTCCCAGGAGACCTGATCGTCGGTGTCGGAGTAAACCGAGGGGCGATGATTGGCTGACTTCACCTGAACGGTCGGACCAGATTTGATGAACAGGCCGGTCAGTGTGTCGGCTTCCTGCAGTGAGCCGCCGCCATTGTTGCGCAGGTCGATCACCAGAGCGTCCATGCCTTCTGCCTTGAGTTCCTCGATGAGCTTACGGGTATCGCGGGTGGTGCTCTTGTAGTTCGGATCGCCTCGCTGGACAGCTTTGAAATCTACGTAAAACTGGGGGATGTCGATGATCCCGATGTTGTAGCTCTGGCCGTTTCGATCAAGGGTGAGGAGTTTCTTTTGAGCCGCAGACTCTTCGAGCTTCACCGTGTTGCGGGTGATGTTGATCGTTTTGCTGACGTCGCCGTCCGAGGTGACCGGAATTATCTCGAGGCGAACTTTTGAACCCTTCGGCCCGCGGATCAATTCGACGACGTCGTCCAGGCGCCATCCCACTACATCGATGAGTGGCCCTGAATCTCCCTGACCGACGCTGATGATGCGATCCGACGGCGAAAGCAATCCAGATATGTCGGCGGGGCCGGCCGGTACGAGTTCCACTACCGAGGTGTATTCGTCTTCATTTCGCAGGACCGCGCCAATACCCTCAAGAGACAACGACATGTTGATATTGAAATTCTCGGAGGTGCGCGGCGAGAAATACTGCGTGTGCGGATCGTAGGTGCTGGCAAAAGCGTTGACGTACAACTGAAAGGCATCTTCGCTCTTGGTCTGTTTGGACTGCTTGAGCCGGTTTGAATAGCGTTTTTTCAACAGCGTCTCGACCTCATCGAGTTCCTTTCCATTGAGCTTCATACTCAATACGGCGGCTTTGAGGCGCTTGCGCCATAGCGCGTCGAGGGCCACTTCGTCGGCCGCCCAGGGTGCGTTCTCACGATCGATTTCGATGTACTCATCGGCTTCGAAGTCCAGCTTATCGAGCCCGGATTCGAGTTCGCCCAGGAGAAATTCCAGACGGTTTCTGAGGCGATCCTGATAGCGGTTGAAGATCATGAATGCGGGTTGCAGATCCCCGCGAATCAGCGCATCGTCGAGAACGTATCGATACTTTTCCACCGCTGCCATATCTGCGCTCGTGAAGTACACCTTCGACCCGTCGAGCATCCCGAGATACTTCTCGAAAATCTGGCTCGATGCCTGATCGTCCAGGGATTTCTTCAGGTAGTGAGCGTGCCGGAGCTGCTCGACGATCGTCAGGCTGATTCGTGGGTGCACATCCAGCGGTGACAGGCTGATGGCTTCTGCCGGCGTTGTCAGCGCGACTTGCTGATGCTTCGCGGTCGCGCTGGCGGCCAGCCAGAATACGCCCAGGCTTAAGGCAATGCTCGTCAGCGTTGCAGACCTTGCTTGCGATAAAATACGTCTTCGTTCGAGCATGCGGTGAGTGTTACCCGTTGCGATGTAAACTGCCTGGTTGTGGTGATTAACAAGCGATAGCTGCTAGGCCCACATTGTTATCCGATTACGACTACCTGACTGCTGGTTAATTTTTGGTTTCGTATTGGAGGTATCTCGCTAGCACATATAGCATATAAACCAATAGACGCTAATTCGCGAGAGTGGTTCCCCCAAGCTGCTAGGGCGAGACTATCCAAATCCCGTTTTGGGTACTGTGATGAGAATGTAACCCGGCACTTGGGTGTTGGGCAACT
>JAYGEV010000212.1:0-3730 GCA_046582225.1 Pseudomonadales bacterium | reverse complement strand
GGGCCATTGGTGTCGAACACCACGCACGATGCCACCGTCGCCTCCCCCATGGTGTGGCTGATGTCGAAACACTCGAGACGTTGTGGAACGTCATCGAGCGACAGCGCCTCCTGCAAATCGACGAATCGCGCATAGACGTTGCGTTTGTCTGCGAGGTAGGCATTGACGCTGAGCGTGGCGTTGTCGGTGCTCATGCGCAACCAGCGTGCGCGCTGGCCACGCACCCGGGATACGACGTCGACACGCTTCCCCAGCTTTTCGGCAAGCGCCGATGCCAGCAGCACACCGTCGCGAACTGGGGACGATGTAATCACGTTCTTTGGGATATCCCGCTCCTGGCCGGCCAAATAGTATTGAGACAGAAACGCGTCCAGCAAATCTTCCGCACCAATACCCAGTTCGTTTCGCGGAAACCAGGTGCGTTGGCCCAGCACACGTCCAGATCGAACGAACAGAGCCTGCACGCAGCTGACCCCGGAGACCTCCACCAGCGCAAAGACGTCAACATCACCTTCCGAGGCATGAACGTATTGTTGCTCGGCAACCTTGCGCAGATGCGCAATCTGATCGCGATACTTGGCGGCGCGTTCATAATCCTGCTCATCGGCCGCGTGCTGCATGTTGTCCCTGAAAACCTCCAGTACGGTGCTCCTGCGCCCGTCTAGAAACATTACCGCGAGATCCACGTCCTGGTTGTACTCTTCAGATTCGATGAACCCGACGCAGGGCGCGCTGCAGCGTTGAATCTGGTACTGCAGACATGGACGCGACCGATTTTTAAAAAACGTATCGTCACAGTGACGCAGCCCAAACAGTTTCTGCAACAGGTTCAGACTGTCGCGTACTGCGCTCGCCGAAGGAAACGGTCCGAAGTAGCGGCCGGTTTTTCGCTTGGCGCCGCGGTGAAAGCTCAGGCGCGGAAAGTCTTTGTGTTCGGTAAGGTAGATGTACGGGTAGGATTTATCGTCACGAAGAACAATGTTGTATGGCGGGCGCTCTTTCTTGATGAGGCTCTGCTCGAGCAGCAACGCTTCGGTCTCGCTGTTGGTCACGGTGATCTCGATCTCCGCGATCTTCGCGACCAGGGCCATCGTCTTGCCGGCAAGCCCCGACGCGCGAAAGTAGCTGGTGACCCGGCTCTTCAGATTTCGCGCCTTGCCCACATAGAGCACGGCTCGCTCTGCGTCCAGCATTCGATACACACCGGGCCTTTTGGTCAGCGTGGCGAGAAAGGCTTCGGAATCGAATTCGGTATTGAATGAGGACTGACTCATCGCGGGAACTATAGAGTCCGTCGCTGCGCCCCGCAAACGATCGATTTCGAGTTGCCGGGCTACACTGCGACCAGTCTTGCCGCGCAATGGATCACCGCGTCAAACATCTCGGCGGTCAGCCGCCGGGTGTTAGTGTTCTGACGACTCGGGTGATAGGTGTCGGCAAACCAGAAGTTGTGCTTAAGCTGCAGGATCTGGCCATGGCGAAACGCGGGCAGCTTCTGGCCAAGCACATGGCCCAATGCGTCGTGCGCCAGGTGTCCTAAGCACAGAACACATCTGGGTTTGCGGGCTCTTTCGGACCACAGCTGGTCGATTTCGATGCGCAAAAACTGACCGCACTGCCTGATCTCACTCGGCAGCGGCCTGTTGCCCGGCGGTAAGCACTTTACCGCGTTGGTGATACGCACATTGTGCAATCGCGCCCGCGACGGGTCCGGGTCGCTGGCCAACCCAAAGCGCGACAATGCCGCGAACAGGAACGTCCCACTCGCGTCACCGGTAAACGGCTGTCCGGAACGGTTCGCACCGTGCAGGCCGGGCGCCAGGCCGACAATCAACAGGCGTGCGCGTGGCGATCCCCACGCAGCGACAGGCTGGCAGTGATAGTCGGGGTGCGCCTCGCGAACTGTTGCCAGATGTGCACTCAGCCGGGGGCAATCCCGACACCCAGCTAACTCCTCATAGCTGAGAGACAATGCCATTCACCTGCTGATTGATCATTCCATGACGCACCGCCATGAGCACCAGTTTCACATCGCTGGAAACGTTCAACTTTTCGAATATTCGATATCGGTAGCTGTTGACGGTCTTTGGCGACAGACGCAGATCACATGATATGGCATTAACTTTGTGGCAGTTTACGACCATCATCATGATCTGCATTTCGCGATTTGAGAGCTGCTCGAAGGGGCTTTCAGGACGATTGTCAAACGCGCTCACCGCAAGGTCCTGGGCAATATCGCTGCTGAGATAACGTTTTCCGAGAAACACCCGGCGGATCGCGGTGACCAGTTCATCGCTGGAAACCCCTTTGCTGAGATACCCCGAAGCACCGGCGCGCAATACCTGCATCGGAAACGGCTCTTCGTCACACGCGGTGACCGCTATCACTTTGATATCGAATTCCATGCGGACAATGCGACGGGTGGCCTCCAGTCCACCGATTCCTGGCATGCAGATATCCATCAGCACGACGTTGGGTCGCTCGTCACGAGCGATCCGAATCGCCGATTCTCCCGAATCGGCTTCCGCGATCACATTGATGCCCTTGCAGTCTTGAAGCAGTTTCCGCAACCCCATGCGAAAAAGCTTGTGATCATCAACCAGCAGTACTCTTATCATCGTGCCCCCAAACAGATTGCCCAACGTCAAGACTGACAAACATTAGTCGGGCGATCGGAAACTAACAATGGGGCGAGGCGATAAACTGCCTGGATTTCACGCAATCTCCATTTTGCGATTTCGTTTTGATATCACCCGGCAGTTCAATGACACCAACCCGGGCCGCGACTTATTGCAAACTAAGTAAAAGCCTGCAGGCCGGTCTGACCGCGACCGAGGATCAACGCATGGATATCGTGGGTGCCTTCGTAAGTGTTCACGGTTTCCAGGTTCATAACATGGCGGATCACATGGTACTCGTCAGAGATGCCGTTGCCGCCATGCATATCCCGGGCGGTGCGCGCGATCTCCAGCGCTTTCCCACAGTTGTTGCGCTTCATCATGGAAATGTTTTCGATTGCCAGGCGCCCTTCATCAAGCAATCGACCCATGCGCAGGCAGCCCTGCAGGCCCAGGGTAATTTCGGTTTGCATGTCGGCCAGTTTTTTCTGGATGAGTTGCGTCGCGGCCAGCGGACGACCGAACTGAATTCGGTCGAGCGTATACTGTCGTGCCGCGTGCCAGCAGAATTCTGCTGCCCCCATCGCACCCCAGGAGATCCCATAGCGCGCTTTGTTAAGGCAACCGAACGGACCCGCGAGTCCCTTCGCCTCGGGCAGCAGGTTGTCAGCCGGAACGAATACGTCGTCCAGCACAATCTCACCAGTCTCCGACGCGCGAAGGCTCATCTTGCCTTCGATCTTCGGGGTCGTAAATCCATCGAATCCCCGCTCCAGTATGAAGCCACGAATCACACCATCGAGCTTGGCCCACACCACGGCCAGATCGGCAATTGGGGAGTTGGTGATCCACATCTTGGTACCGTTCAACCGATAACCACCATCCACGGACTCGGCGCGGGTAACCATTGAGCCCGGGTCGGAGCCATGATCGGGTTCAGTCAGGCCAAAGCACCCGACCCACTCGCCGCTGGCTAATTTCGGCAGGTAGCGTTCGCGCTGATCTTCGTTGCCATACTCAAAGATCGGAAACATGACCAGAGACGATTGCACGCTCATGGCAGAACGGTAGCCGGAGTCTACCCGCTCTATTTCCCGTGCCATGAGGCCGTA
>JAYGEV010000586.1:0-4072 GCA_046582225.1 Pseudomonadales bacterium | reverse complement strand
ACAACACGCCACACGACATTCTGCAACCCGACCAGATGGCGCAGCATGTGCTGGCAGCCATTCGTGACAAGCGGCTCTACGTATTGAGTCATCCCGACCTGCAACCACCGCTGGAAGCACGCTACGAGCGTCTGTTTGCTTCCATCGATGCGTTCGCTTCTGTCGATCCGAGAAAGGAGTCAAACAGGTCATGAAAGACATAGCTGAATCAACCGCGGTGGTGACGGGCGCCGGCAGCGGAATCGGCCGGGGGATCTGCATCGCTCTGGTGAACGCGGGGGCTCGGGTGGTCGTGGCCGACGTTGACCAGGTTGGTGCAGATGCGGTGGCCGCCGAGTTAGTCGATGCCGGTCATGAAGCCATCGCGGTTCATACCGACGTGGCCAACAAGGCCGAAGTCGCCACGCTCGCGGCGCTCGCCACCGAACGCTTCGGCCCGGTACATATCCTGTGCAACAACGCCGGCGTGTTCTCGGTCAAGAACATCGCCGAGACCACTCTCGACGACTGGAAATGGGTGATGTCGGTGAATCTGAACGGGGTGATCAACGGCCTGACGCAGTTTCTACCGGGCATGATCGCCCACGGACAACCCGCACATATTGTCAACACGTCATCCACCGCAGGGCTCTACCCCGGCGGGTTCATTGCCTCCTACATTACCTCCAAGTATGCGGTCACCGGTTTGACCGAACACCTGCGGGCGGACCTTTCCGATACCAATGTGGGCGTGTCGCTGCTGCTGCCCGGCAACGTTCGTACCCGGATCATGGAAGCGGGACGCAATCGGCCGGACGAACTGGGTGGGCCGGAACAGGCTCCAGAGGCATTCGCCTCGACTCGCGCCGCCCGCACCGACCAGGGCCACGACCCGCTGGATGTCGGCCAGATGGTGCTGCGCGCGATCACCAGCGACGACGCCTACGTGATGATGAATCCGGAACGCAAACACCTCATCGAGGAACGTCTGAACACGTTGCGCGAAGGTTTCGACGCCGGTCGCCGGGTGCAGGCCGAATTAGGCTGAACGGTTCCGTTGCCGCTAGCGCAGTCCACGAAAGCAGGCGCGAATATCTTCAACCACCGCCGCAGGCGATTCCGCGGCCGCGAAGTGCCCGCCGCGGTCCCGGGAATTGGTGAACACCAGGTTGTAGTAATCCTCAACCCAGAACCGGGCCTGAGAAGTCATGTCGTGATCGAAAAACGTGATGCCGCTGGGCGAGCGCACCACCGGCTCGCCGGCGTGCGACGGCTGCCACGGATTGTCGATGGCTTCGGCGTAATAACGTGCCGATGTGCTGAAGCTCTCGGTCAGCCAGTAGATCATCGTGGTGGTGAGCAGAAAATCCCGTGAGAAACTGTCTTCGACATTGCCATCGTTATCGCTCCACCACTTGCGTCGTTGCAGCAACCAGGCGAGCAGCGCCACCGGCGAATCATGCATCGCGTAGGAGATGGTCTGCGGCTCCATGGTGTTCACAATAAGGTGTGCGGTGGCCGGTCGGGGCCGCAATACAGTCGGGGCCGTCAGGTGTGGGTTCTCAGAAGGCGTCGGCGGCGGAGTAAAACCCCAGTTTGCACCACCCACCGCCAGCGGATTTACGCCTGAGAACAGCCCGAGCGGGATCGCTCCGGTGATGTGCAGGCCCCGCACATGATCCGAATACTTGTGGCCAAGCTGCGCGGTAACCAGATTGCCGAAGTCTCCGCCGGCGGCAAAGAACTCATCGTAACCGAGCACCTCGCGCATCAGACTCACCCACACATCCGCGGTGCGCCAGAAATTCATTCCAGGCCTGGTCAGCGGCGTGGAGAAACCAAAACCAGGCAACGATGGCACGACGACGCTGAACGCGTCTTCAGCGACGCCGCCAAAGGCGGCAGGATCGGTCAGCGGCCCGATCACCTGCGCATAGTCCCAGAATGTCCAGGGCCAGCCGTGAGTGATGATCAGCGGTTGCGGGTCGGGCCCCACCCCTGGCTGATGGATGAAATGAATCGGCATGCCATCGATATCTACCCGAAAATGGTCAAAGGCATTGATGCGGGCTTCTTCGGCGCGCCAGTCGTAGCCATCGCGCCAGTAGCCCACCAACCCTTCCAGATAGTCACGATTGACCCCCATACGCCAACCGTCGTTATCGAAATCATTGGGGAACCGAGCCTGTTCCAGGCGGCGACGCAAATCGCCGAGCGCCTCGTCGGCGATGTTGATTACGAACCGTTGGGCATCAGCCATGTCACTCTCCAGCGGTTTGAAGGCCCCCGGCGGATAGTCCAGTATTCAGCGTGGGAGGACAACTGGACGCATGCAGATCACCGACGTCGAGACGTACCTGAGCAAGCGTCTCGACACACCCGTTATCGTAAGCTCGCTGCACCAGACGTTTCCCGGGATGTCGCGCGAAACGTGGCTGGTGTCGGGGACCTACCAGTCCGGCGAAGCCTGGGAACTGGTGGTGCGCATCGACCCACCCAGCGGCGGTGGCGTGCCGATTCCGCTGAACGTGGAATACCAGGTGTACCAGCGTCTGTTCGATTCTCCCGTGCCCGTCGCCGAAGTTTTGTGGTATGACGAAGGCATTGAGTTCGCCGAAGGGCGTGCGCACATGGTGCGAAGGATGGTTGAGGGTTCCACGGAGGTTCCGGGTCTCCATGATCGGGGTTCCGAAGGCGACGCAATTCGTGAGCGTACCTGTTACGAGCACGCCGAAAAACTCGCGATCCTGCACACTCTGGACTGGAAGTCGTATGGGTTCGACGAGGTGTTCAGCGCTCCCGATTCCGGTACCGACGCGCTGGTCAACGAGTTCGAGATCTGGAAGGGATACTGGGAAGCCGGAAAGACCGATCCGTTTCCTCTGATCACCGAGGCGCTGTACTGGTTGAAGGGACACATTCCGACCGAGGGCACGCGCGTTTCGCTCAACAAAGGAAACAACGGAGTCGGCGAGGAGATCTGGAAAGACGGCAAGATCGTCGCCATGAGCGACTGGGAACTGGCCGGCCTTGGCGATCCCTGCCTGGACTGGGCATTCTCTCAAGGCATGCTGGATCTGTGGGATCGGGACCGTGTGCTGCGCCACTACGAGCACGTCTCAGGCTACAAAGTTGCCTCGAAAACGCTCG
Source organism: Pseudomonadales bacterium (assembly GCA_046582225.1). GTDB lineage: Bacteria > Pseudomonadota > Gammaproteobacteria > Pseudomonadales > Azotimanducaceae > JAYGEV01. The sequence goes on along the minus strand of JAYGEV010000586.1, from coordinate 943 downwards.
CTTACTGCGAGATCTTTACCACCTTCAAAGCCATCGTATGTCTGAACACAACCATGCAGGCATTTTTCGACCGCCGAGACCGACGACCCGTGATCGCCGGAATGGGTCTGGGAACGGTCAAGAACATGGAATACCTGCTTGGATCGATCATGGGCATGGACGATATTGAAGAAGCGCTCGAGGTCGTAAAGGGACAACGCACCAGCCCATATCATCGGGAGTAAATGATGCGGCCAACCATCAAAGAAATCGCAGACGGCATGTCCTGGGTGCTCGATGAACGCGTCGCGCCGATTACCGAAGACAAATGGGCCTCGAGCTATCTTCGCTCGATCCACGGACTGCTCAAGCACATCTCCGCGCGCTCAGAGCTGGAAGCGGATATTCTGTGGAACGACATCGTGGATCAGAGAGAGTTGCTCAACGAGGTGGCGAATCTGAACAGCAGCAACGAAGCCTGGCAAAATCTGATGACGGCGTCGCGTGACGCACTGGATCACTCATGGTTTGATGCTGATCGTTACCGCTCCGTCCCCGACATGGAGGCAGAAAATCTGCGCTACCGGGAATTGGTTGCAGAACTGGTCGTGGCGATCCACGAGCAACCGACAGGCCTCGGCGATGCCGAGCGAAATTCCCTGCACGAACTGGTCACCAGTTATTTGCGCCGACAACTGGCCCGCGAACGGCCGTTGTACGCAGAAGCCTTTTCGGGCCGACCATTTTAGGATTAGCACCATTTTAGGATCAGTAAGGAGTACGCACAATGACCCAGCTTACGACCCTCCCCGCCAGCGCGGAAACCAGCGAGATTCTGGAGGTCATCCACGCCGACGGAGCGGTCGTGCTTGCCAACATGATCACTGCGGATGCAGCCACCGAGGTGTTGACGGAAATCAGCCCGTACATGGACGCGACCGACAACGGCCATGACGATTTCAGC
>JAYGEV010000175.1:0-4603 GCA_046582225.1 Pseudomonadales bacterium | reverse complement strand
GTGCTGCGCTACACCAGCCCGTCAGCGAACATGTTCAGGCGCACAACGCGCGATGTAGAGCTGAACGGCGTAACGATTCCAGCAAACTCAATGTGCTTCGCTCGATTTGCCGCCGCCAATCAGGACGATGAGCAGTTCGCTGACGCGCTCAAGTTCGACATCATGAGGCCAAACCTGAAGGACCATGTGGCCTTCGGTAAAGGCGTGCATCACTGCCTGGGAGCCGCACTGTCCAGGCGTGAAATGAATGGCGGTTTCAGAGTCATCTTTCGGCGCATGCAGAACTTCCGTCTCTCAACCGACGCGGCCGAACCGGAATTTTCGGCTAACGCGTTGCTGCACGGATTGACCGGCCTGGAGCTTTCTTTCGACAAGATTTAGTCAGCGATAGGTATCACCGGGGTTGTGGGCATCCTCAAAGTCGGGGCCGGAGGGGTCTTCATGGATGGTAATGTCCGCACCCGGATCCTGCTGGAGCAGGCGTTCCTCGACATCGACTGAAATCCGGTGCGCCTCGCGCAGAGTGATATCCGGGTCGAGTTCCAGATGCAGCTGAATGACCTTGCGTTGACCGGACTGCCAGGTGCGCAAGCCGTGTAGCCCCAGAACCTGGGGCGTCGATACGACTATGTCTCTGATCACGTTGAGTTCTTCCTCGGGCAGTTCCTCGTCCATTAGGTGTCGCACCGCCTCCAGTCCGATGCGGCTGGCCATGTACAGGATGAAGGCTGCGATACCCATGCCAAATATCGGGTCCATGCCGGGGAAACCCTGAGCGGCCAGAATGAGCGCGAGCACGGTGGCGCCGTTGGTGGCCAGGTCCGTTGCGTAGTGGAAGGCGTCTGCGCGTATGGCCAGCGAGCCCGTCCTGCGAATGACATAGCGCTGCACACTGAGCAGAAGGAGCGTTGCGAAGATCGCAAAAGTCATCAACCCGAGACCACTGCCAACGTTTGTGAGGGTCGGCGGGTCCGCGAGGCGATTGATGGCGTGCAGTAGCAGAAAGATTGCTGATCCAGCAATAAATGTGGCCTGACCGAGGCCGGCCAGGGCTTCGGCCTTGCCATGTCCGAAGCGGTGATCCTGATCCGGTGGCTGTAGCGCGTAGCGTACTGCGAACAAGTTGACCAACGACGCCCCGGCATCCATCAACGAATCCACCAGCGACGCCATGATGCTGACCGAGTCGGTTTCATACCAGGCAACCAGTTTAGCCAGCACGAGTACCACGGCGGTCGCCACCGATGCGTGCGTGGCCAGGCGCAGAAGTTTGTCGTTTGTCATGCAGGTGATGCGTCAGCCGGTCTTGTTCAGATCATACTTGATACAAGGATGCCGGACGATTCTTTGCGAGTCATTTAACCTTGGTGACGTCGGGTCTGGGGCAAGTCATCAGATTGAGGTTTCCCCACATTGTGTCAAATGCGTGAATGGACTAGGCTCGCAATATGTCGTTTGTTCGCACCAGTTTTGCTTACCTGTTGATCGCGTTGGCGTTCGTGGCGCCGCTTGTTCCCGAGCAGGAAACGTGTGTCGGCGAGCAGAGCGTCACGATTGCCGCTGCCCATGCAGATCATGGCAGTTCGGGAGCTTCACACGACGGCGACTCGGCTGAACAAGGCTGTTTGTGCTGCGATCAATGCCCGTCGGTGTGCACGGTTTCCGGGTTTGCAGCTGGAGCCTCATCAGCCCTGGAACATCATCCGGACTACTTCGCGGGGAGCCAGTCATCTCGCCCCCGTATGGCAGACCTTAAGAACCTGTCACTACTCCCTCTTTTCCGACCTCCCATTTCCTTCGTCTAACTGAGCAGTAATGATGCTCTGATCTGCCAATGCCGTACGGCGTTGGGATTGGACCGCGCATCGCTTTTTAGATGATCGAAGGATCTGCGGATGAATACGAAACTCGAATGTGCCTGCCTGCTGATTTTTGTACTGGCGAGCGGTGGCGCGTTGGGTTCTTCGGGGCCCGACAGCGGACATCTCGATGAACTCACGCTGGCGGATGCGGTCGCGCGCACGGCTCGGGATAATCCGACCCTCGCCGAAATGCAGGCGCGCTACCAGGCCATGGCAGCCATCGCTTCTCAGGTCGGTACGCGTCCGGACCCGATGCTGAGCATCAACGCGCTCAACTTTCCCACCGATACTTTCAAATTCGGACAGGAGGCCATGACCCAGCTTCAGCTGGGAGTAACGCAGGTGTTTCCTTTTCCCGGGAAGCTTGCACTGCGGGAGGCGGCCTCCGCGTTCGAAGCAGATGCCGCCCGGTCCAGCATCGCGGAGACGCGTTTGCGCCTGATCAAGGATGTACGCACCAGTTGGTGGAGTTTGTACTACCTGGATCGGGCCATGGAAATCGTGCAACGCAATCAGGAGCTGCTCAGACAGTTCGTGCAGATCGCCAAGACAAAGTACGAAGTTGGTGATGGCATCCAGCAGGATGTTTTGCTTGCGCAGCTGGAACTGTCCAAGTTGCTGGACCAGGAAATTCAGCTCGCCGGAGTACGCAGGGGCGAAGCGGCCAGGCTCAATCGGTTTCTAGATGCGCCGGCCAATGCCGCGCTCAGGTTGCCCCGGTCGGTCAGTCGTGTCTTGCCGGAACTGGCCTCCGAAGATGAACTGTTTGCCAGAGCGCAGGAGCTTCGACCCCGGCTTGAAGTAAAGCGCAATGAGATCAGCGCTGCGCGCTCCCGGCTCGATCTCGCGCGCAAAGACTACTACCCGGATTTTACCCTCGGTGCGGCCTACGGAGCGCGCTCGGGCGACAACCCGGTGGCAACCGGTGGCGCTCGGTCTGACCTGTTCAGCCTGAGGGTCAGCATCAATCTGCCGATCTATCAGACGCGAAAGCGCGCCCAGGCGGTAAACCAGCGACGCAGTGAGTTGGATCGGGAGCGTTACTCGCTGCGCGATGAGGTGAACGCCATCCGCGCGGAGATATCCACGGCCGCGGCGGACTACCGACAAGCGCGTGAACAGCTGTCGCTGTTTGAGACCGGTATCGTTCCCCAGGCGCGACAGACGGTGGAGTCGATGCTCGCCGGATATCAGGTCAGTGAGGTCGACTTTCTGAATCTGGTGCGCAGCCAGGTTACGTTGTACAACTACGAAACGCTTTCCTGGCGCGCGCTGACGATGGCCAATCAGGCGCGCGCGCGCCTGCAGGCGGCGGTCGGTGAGGAGAATCTCGGTGAATAAGCAAATCCTGGTCATCGGCCTCGTTGCGCTTGCGGTGGGTGTGGGGTCGGGCTACTGGCTGGCTGGAGGGAACGCCGAAAGCCCAGGCATGTCCAGCGAGTCAAAGCCTGAGCCGTTGTATTACCGGCACCCGATGAATCCATCGGTAACCTCGTCGGTACCGACGAAGGGTTCAATGGGGATGGACTACGTGCCGGTATATGCCGAAGACGCGATCGATGCTCCAGCGGGGACCGTGCGTATCGATCCTGTCGTGGTTCACAACATCGGGGTTCGGACCGCCGTGGCAACACGCCAGTCGCTGAGTCATACGGTACGGGCGGTGGGGCGCATCGATTTCGACGAAAAGCGCATCACCAGGCTGCACCCCAAGATTTCCGGCTGGATCGAAGAACTTTACATAGACACCACCGGCGCCCCGGTTCGCAAAGATACGATGCTGCTGAGCGTGTATTCGCCTCGACTGGTGGCCAGTCAGCAGGAATACGTGCTGGCTCTGCGCAATTTCGAGACGCTCCGGAACAGCTCCGCAGAGGATATCCGGCGCGGCGCCGAGGAGCTGGTGCAAAGCTCTCGAGTGCGACTGGAGCTGTTTGATGTTCCAGATCATCAGATCCGCGAACTCGAGGAAACCCTCGTGCCGCAGAAGACTCTGCACATTCACTCGCCGGCGGTTGGCATTGTCATGCAGATCGGCGCTCGACAGGGGCAGCATGTGACGCCGGCTACGGAGCTGTACATGATCGCGGACCTGTCGCGGGTGTGGGCGTACGCGAATATCTTCGAGCACGAGCTGCCCTGGGTAAAAATCGGTGACCAGGTTGAAATGACGCTGGCGGCGTTGCCCGGCAAGGTGTTTCGGGGGCAGCTGGACTACGTGTATCCGTACGCCGAAACGCGCACTCGAACGGTCAAGGTTCGCCTGGCGTTTGAAAACCCCAATCTGGATCTGAAGCCAAAGATGTTCGCAGACGTGGTGATCCGCACCGCTGCCCGGGAACAGGCCATCGTGATTCCCAGCGAGGCGATTATCCGCTCCGGCGTGCAGGATCAGGTGTTCATCGTGCGCGCGCCAGGCAGATTCGAGCCTCGCGGCGTAAAGCTAGGCATTGAGTCGGAAGGTCTGGTGACAGTGCTTGAAGGCCTGAGCGAGGGCGATGAAGTGGTGACTTCCGCGCAGTTTCTCATCGACTCGGAATCCAAGCTTCGCGAAGCCGCGGCCAAGATGACTGAGATTGGTGAGGATATGCCGTGATCGAGCGCATCATCAACGCCTCGCTCAAGGATCGCCTGATGGTCCTCATTGCGGCCGGGCTGATTGCGGCTGCGGGCGTTTGGGCTTATCGCACCATTCCGCTCGACGCGATCCCGGATCTTTCCGACGTGCAGGTTATCGTGTT
>JAYGEV010000067.1:0-3101 GCA_046582225.1 Pseudomonadales bacterium | reverse complement strand
TGTGCAGATGGTCGCAGATATGGACGACTTCGATATCGTCCGAGTCGGCAATCTGGCAGGCTCGGGCCAGGATCGCGCGGGCGTTCAGCCCGCTGAGATCGAGGCCGACCAGCACGTTCTGGAAAGCATTCATTGGGCGGCTCCTTAGGTTCGTACCCTTGCAGAGATCCTAGCCCCGCGGTGCGGGCAGACGAAGTTCCCATTTGATCTATCGGGGGCGTTTGTTAACTACTTTGGGGCGTTACGGCGCTCGCAGCGGCGGCCGTCAGATAGTGAACAGGTCCGCTGGTAGGTTTTTTTTTTCAACTTTTTGCCAACGAGACACGAAACACGCATGATCCCGGACATCGCGTTTCTGGTTCGGGCAGGGGGCCACATGGACAACTCAGGTATCGAAAACGCACGCGTCGTCGATCGCGAGCAGTGGTTGCGGGAACGGCTCGAGCTTCTGGACAAGGAAAAGGCTTTCACCCGCGCCAGAGACGAGCTGACCAGCACCAGACAGCAGCTACCCTGGGTGAAGGTGGAGGAAGGCTACACGTTCGAAAGTGATTCCGGCGAGCAAACGTTGGCTGACCTGTTTGACGGTCGCAGTCAGCTGGTGGTACAGCACTTCATGTATGGCCCGGGCTGGCAGGAAGGTTGCAAGAGCTGCTCGTTCTGGGCAGACAACCTCAACGGCACACACGTGCATCTGGGCGCTCGCGACGTGACTCTGGTCGCGGTTTCCCAGGCGCCATGGGCCGACATCGCTCCGTTCAAGGAAAGAATGGGTTGGAACTTTCACTGGGTGTCATCGGCGCCGTGCCAGTTCAGCAACGACTACCAGGTCTGGTATACGCCCGAGCAGATCGAAGCGGGTGATACGTTCTACAACTACCGCCCAGGGTTCCACTACGGCGAACATTCGCCCGGCTTCAGCGTGTTTGTAAAATCTGACGATGGGGCGATCTACCACACCTACTCGTGCTACGCCCGGGGTTTGGATATGTTGAACGGCGCTTATCACCTGCTGGACATGGTCCCCAAGGGACGCAACGAGCAGGACCTGCCCGCGAACATGGCCTGGCTGCAGCTGCACGACAACTACTAGCTCGCTACCTGCGCGCTTCGAGCGCGCTGCTAGCCCGGGCTGCGATACGGATTCAGTGGTCGCTGCAGGGTGTTCTCGCCAAGCTCGATGGCGAGCGCGCCGAGGGTGTCCGGGTAGAAGCAGTAGCAGCGTACCCGGGAAATCCGGCCATTGAGTTCGGTGAGGCGATGGACCTCGTTGATGCCTTCGACGTCGTTGAGAGTGCGAAATCCGACCACGATCGGCTCGCCGTGATAGACGATGCACTTCCACCAGGGATTTTCGCCAAAACTGAGTTCTGGCCATACGAAATGGGCGTGTTCGAAAAACGTTTTGCTGTCTTCCATTGAAGCCGTCTCGGCGCCCCCGACCAGTTCCACAGACAGGTCTGCTGCAAAAATCTCTTTGAGGGTGTCGAGATCGGTTTCCTGCAGCGCGAGCATGAACCGATCCACAAGGTCTTTTGGCGGGGCGCCGAGTTGTGCGGATGCGATTCGCTCTTCGAGCCGTCCGCGGCCCCGGTGCAGGGCCGACTTGATCGCCCCCACACTGGTGTCGAGTACCTGGGCGGTTTCGCTGAGCGACAGATCCAGCACGTCTTTCAACACCAGGGCCGCCCGCTCCGAGGGGTGCAGCCGCTGCAGGAGTTCGCTGGCGGCGCCATGTGCATCTGCGTTGGTTGCGAGATCGTCTGGTTCCGTTGGCTCCTCGTTCAGGGCGTGTGCAATGTGCGCCTGCTCACGGGCGTTGCGTCGAACCTTGTCGATCCAGGCGTTGGTGGCTGCGCGCAGCAAGTACGCCCGCGGATTGGCAAGCTCGGCGTCGATGTTGCCGAGCAGCACGAATACCCGCAGCAAAGTTTCCTGGGCGAGATCTTCCGCATCCCAGATGTTGCCGGTGAGCTTGCAGCAGTGCCCGTAAAGCTCCGGGCGCAGGGGAACCAACGCATCGAGGTATGTGCGCCAGGGTCCGCGCACGTCGCCCTGTATCGCAAACGCGTCGTTGGGGCCGTCATTTCAAGCTCTCCCGCTTTGCAGCCTACCTTATAGAGAAACGCACGGGCCATCAGAAAGGATACTTGGACGGATTGGCCTGGGCTTATACTGGCCGGACAGAAAGGGAAGAAAGAACTGGAGTTTCCAATGGGCGAGGCTGTAACCGAGTTTGAGACTATCCGCTACGAGCGGCCGGGCGAGCACGTCGCGCGAATCATGCTGGCACGGGAAAAATCCCGAAATGCACAGAATACCCAGATGCTCTATGAGATGGACGCCGCGCTGGACACGGCCATGCTCGACGACGACGTTCACGTGGTCATCATCGGCGCAGACGGGCCGCATTTCTCTTCCGGGCACGACATCAAAGGCGGTGGCGGTGGCATCGGCGCCTACGGGCCGCCCAAAATGGGTGTCGGCGGGTTCAGCCGGCCAGGCCAGGAAGGGCACATGGCCAAGGAACAGGAAGTGTTCCTCGGTTTCTGCTGGCGCTGGCGCAACATGCCAAAGCCAACGATTGCGTCGGTTCAGGGCAAAGCCATTGCCGGTGGGCTGATGCTGGTGTGGCCCTTCGACCTGATCGTCGCCAGCGAAGATGCGCAATTTTCGGATCCGGTGGTCACCTTCGGCGTAAACGGCGTCGAGTATTTCGTGCACGCCTGGGAGGTCGGGCATCGCAAGGCTAAAGAGATGCTGTTCACTGGTGAATCGATCTCGGCTCAAGAAGCTAAAGAGCTTGGCATGGTCAATCGAGTGGTCAGGCGCGAGGATCTGGAAAGCGAAACGCTCGCATTGGCCGAAAAGATTGCCAGGCAGCCGAGCATGGGGCTCAAGCTCGCCAAGCTGTCGGTGAATCAGTCACTGGATGCTCAGGGTATGTACACCGCGATCCAGTCGGCGTTCGGCCTGCATCACCTTGGCCATGCCAATATGAACATGGTGCACGGCATGGGCGTTGAGCCGACCGGCGCGAAAAAGATCAAGACTCAGGCGCAGGCAGACAAGCCGAACGTCGAGCGCGTGGTAGGGGCTGG
>JAYGEV010000110.1:0-1601 GCA_046582225.1 Pseudomonadales bacterium | reverse complement strand
GTATTCGGTGTGATACCCGGCCGTCAGCTCATGTTCGGCTTCGGGCAGATCAAAAGGTTGCCGGTGTGACTCGGCGATCCCGGCGAGTACAAACACCACCAGGCCCAATATCTGGGGCACGCAAAACCAGATGTTTTCCTGAGCGCGAACGATCTCGCTGAGGTTGAAAGACCCGGTCAGCATCACCACGCCCATGATCGAAAGACCCATGAACACTTCATAGGTGACCATCTGCGCCGCGCTGCGCAATCCGCCAAGCAACGAGTATTTGTTATTGCTGGCAAACCCGCCAAGCAGGACGCCGTACACGGCCAGCGAGGTCATCGCGAGAAAGAACAGCAATCCGATGTTCAGGTCGATGATGTGCAGCCCGGGCCCGTACGGCACGACCGCAAAGCCCATGAGCATTCCCGCAACAATCGCGCAGGGAGCCAGCGTGAACACAACACGATCGGCAAACGGTGGCACCCAGTCGTCCTTGGCGAACAGCTTCACGATGTCAGCAATGATCTGCAGGCTGCCAAACCAGCCCAGTCGATTCGGCCCGAGCCGATCCTGCCAGAATCCGAGCAGGCGTCGTTCCCACCAGATCAGAATCGCCGCACCCGCAAAGGCGCCAAGCAGTACCGGCAGGATCAGAATGAAGCCAAGATCCATGCTCAACCCCTGGCGATCAGGTTGGCGTCGGACGGACGCGGCGAGGTGTAATCGGGATCAGCCAGCAACTCCACGCGTTGCTCCGGCACTTCACTACCCGCTCCGGACAGTCCCACGCAGATGGCGGCATCGCCTCTCGCCAGCGCCGCGTCAATTCGCACCTCAAAAGCAGCGTCCAGTTCCACGCAGCGCACGCCAGCCCCCGCAGACACACCCAGGCGCTCAGCGTCGGCCGGGCTGAGAACGATGTGAGGTACCGGGCCGCGCTCGCCAATGGCCTGGGATTGCATCGACAACTCGTCACTGCCGAATATCGTATGCACGGGCAGCAGCCGGATGCCCGCATCGGTGGCTGCGCGCGGCAGCGCAGGAGCGCGAAACCGCTGCGCAAAGTCAATCTGAGCCGGCGGGTCGTCGATCAGCCGTACGCCCGGATCACCTCCGCTGAGCGCGCCTCCCACTTCCTGCTGAAACTTGTACACCGATTGATTGGAGTTCCAGCCTGGCGCCCAGACATAGGGCACCAGCGAACCGGGTTGGCCGCGATTGGTGCCCTCCATGGAATACGAAAACGGAGTTTCGGGGTCGACGCGGGTTTTTGGCTCATGAATGTTCACGTCCGCATTCATCGCTGTACGCCCGCTGTAGCGATGCGGCGCACGTGGGATCTTGGTCTGGCCGGCCCCCCGATACTCCGCCCCCGGGGCGACCTTGCCCACCCCCGACAGTCCAGCCAGGTCCGCAACCGCACTAGTCACCTGGTCGACCTGCTCCCAGCGCATATCATTTCGGCCGGCGTGGATGCCGGCTTGCGCGAGCCAGCGCCAGGCCGGAGCCACGGCATCCTTGGCCGCAAATACCTCATAGAACCGTTGCGCGCGCGTCTCATAGTTGACGTAGGTACCCGTGGATTCTGCGAACGTTGCGGCCGGTAGCACCAGCGA
>JAYGEV010000065.1:0-2037 GCA_046582225.1 Pseudomonadales bacterium | reverse complement strand
TGGGTGCGCTCCTGGTAATCCAGCGACATCTCCGCCCCGAGCGACAGACAGGGCACGTGGAAGAACGTCAGGGCTGTACGGCTCAACACGGCGAAGGTCGTGAACCACACGAAGAGCCCGAATTCAGACAGTTCCGAGGGTGGCCAGACCAGGAAATAGTAGGTAACCCCCAGGGGCAGCGCGCTGACATACATGAACAGGTGCCGCCGCCCCAGCCGGTGGCGGAAACCGTCCGACCAGGAACCCACCGCGGGATCCGAGACCGCATCGAACGCGACCGCAATGAATACGGCAATTCCAGAGTAGGTGCCGGACAGGCCCAGCACCTGGTTGTAGTACAGCAGGAGCAGCGTACCGAAACCGAAATTCTTGATCGATTCCGCCGCCTGGCCCATGCCATAGAAGAACTTGATCCGCCAGCCGATGGCAGAAACGCTCATCGATCTATTCGCCATTCAGCCGAGATCAGAAACGCTTTCATCGACCACGTAGGAACGCATGAAGCGCATGTCGAAAACCTTTTCCTCGTCCTCGCGGATCTCCTGTTGAACCTCCGGTGTGCTCAACGCCTTGCCGCAGGCTTCCATGGTTGCCTGATCCGGGTACCAGATTTCCAGGAACACATCGTATTCCGGGTCGCGCAGTTCGCCGTCCCGGTCGACGGTTGGGTTGGTAAAACGCCGCATGTATTTGCTCGCAAATCCCGTGAGATATTTCTCGCCGATGAGGCGATGCTTTGTCTCGTAGTATTCGCGGAATTCGGGAATCGTCATGCCCGGCCGACGTTTCATGGGCATTACCAGCTTGATCATCGTCGCTCTCCAAATATTCTCAGTCAGCTAAGATTACACATCCGCACGCCAGTGGCACAGGTGGTACGGTTGTTTTGGTAAACAGAACTTCGAATGGGGACAGCTGATGGATAGTTTCGGCGGCAAACTGGCAGTCATCACGGGCGGTGGTACCGGTATGGGTCGCGCTCTAGCACTGCAGCTGGTTGCAGAGGACTGCGACGTTGCGATGTGTGATGTGTCGAGCGACAACATGACCCAGTGCGCCATGCTCTGCGCCGCGCAAGCCCCCCAGGGCGTACGTGTTACCACGCACCTGGTGGACGTCGCTGACCGCGACGCCGTTTTGCGATTTCGCGACGAAGTCGTCGATCAACACCAGTGTAAATCGATCAACCTTTTGTTCAACAACGCCGGAATCGGAGGTGGCGGCAGCTTTCTGACCGACCCGGAGGAACAGTGGGAGCGTACCTACAACATCTGCTGGGGAGGCGTATACAACTGTACGCGCGCCTTTATGCCATTGCTGGTCGCAGCGGATGAGGCTCACCTGATCAATACCAGCAGTATCAACGGCTTCTGGGCGAGTATGGGACCCGGCCGGCCTCACACCGCCTATTCTGCAGCAAAGTTTGCGGTCAAAGGTTTCACCGAGGCACTGCTGACCGATCTGCGCACCCATGCACCACACGTGGGCGTGTCAGTTGTCATGCCCGGTCACATCGGAACCTCGATTCTGATCAACTCCGCGAAGGTGCTGGATCGCGATGACCCACTCAACATGTCGGGCCAGGCCGAACTCAGCGAGGAGGCACGAGCGCAAGCCATACAGCGTGCACTGGCATTTCGTGATCACGCACCGGTAACGGCCGATCAGGCGGCGACGGTCATCCTGGATGGCGTGCGAGCGCGCCAGTGGCGCATTCTGATTGGCGAGGATGCGCACGCGTTGGATCAGCGGGTGCGCGAATCTCCTAAAGACGCTTACGAAGAATCTTTTATGGCCCGCTGGTCGGACCAGCGCGCGCCACGCTGAGAGGTTTCTATCATGCCGGAACAGGATCTTGTCATGCTCGAGCGGCGAGAGGGCTGGGCGGAGATCGCCATCAATCGTCCCGAGCGTCGCAACTCGATCATCCCACCGGTGTCCGTGGCTATTGCCGACGCCCTGGACGAAGTAGCCGATGACGAAGACATTGCTTGCGTGCTGCTACGGGGCGAAGGGGGTTACTTCTGCTCTGGCGTC
>JAYGEV010000014.1:0-2119 GCA_046582225.1 Pseudomonadales bacterium | reverse complement strand
CACACGATGGCCGAAATCCGGCAACGCGGATTTGAGCGAGTCCTGAAACGGATGCTGCGGGAAGTCGCCAGGGGTCCGGACGCTTTTTTTGTTTCCATCGATGTCAGCGCCATTGACCCGGTGGAGATGGTTGCGGCAGGGCGCGCGACGTCCAATGGTTTGGCGCTTTATGAAGTCACCCGGGCCATCCGTCACGTATGCGCGTCGAAAGACATCGTCGGTTTTGAAATTACCGACATGGCGCCGATGCTGGATATCTCCCCGCTGTCGGTGATCCAATCGAATGCGGCACTCAATGCCTGCCTCGTTGGGATCGCAGTGCGCAAGGCCGGGCTCGAGCCAGACTATGTGCATCCACTGGCACTTGATCATGGACAGCGGTAACGTGCGCCGGGCCAACCGGTTGGGGAATTCTGCGATGAGCTTCGTTTCTTTTCAGTTTCGTGCCGCCCTGCCGGTGGTCGCGATCCTGGTTGCCCCGCTTACCTGGGCCCAGGACGTACCTAATCAAACGCCGGAACACGTCGTCGGAGAACAGGCGTATCCGTTTGACACAAAGGACCTCAGGGAAGAGGACAGCCCACCCATTGAGTTACCCGACAGCGTCGCGCCGAAACTTCAATTGCTAACGCCGGAGGAAATCGAGTTTCTGCAGAGTGGTGATGCGCGCGACTTTGCCGGGTCTGCCGAAGATACGGTTGGAGCGCTCGATGAACTCTCGCCGGAGGAAGTGAAGGCGTGGGTCAATGCCATGCAAGAGGTGATGTCGAAATACGGCTATGTCGAAGGACGCGATCTGCCCAATATTCCTTTTAATACAGAGTCGCCGCAATTCAATGCGTGGCGATTACAGCGTCCGAGATCCATGGACCCGGCGCGGGAGGCCGGACCAATCCCGCTCGGTCGCTATGCTGGCAGCGGCGGCCCACCGACCTTTGGTGGGTACCCCCTGGCGCTGACGATGGAGGACCTGGTCGCTGCCGAAGTCGACGTCGCGATACTGGGCGCCCCGCTGAATATGGGCTCGCGCTGGCGCGATTCGGGCAAGCAGGCGACCACCGACCTTCGGCGGTTTAGCTGGCCGATGCGCGGCATGGACCAGTACGCGCTGGTCAACGCGTCGCGGGTGCTGAATGTCGTGGACTACGGCGATGTCGCGGTGGACAACAACAGTACGGAGCGCTCCATGCGCCACGTACGCGAAATTGTTCGTGAGATCGCAGCGACCGGTGCCATACCGATGATCGTCGGCGGCGACCACTCTTTGGAATATCCCAACGTTGCGGCGCTGGCAGACGTTTATGGCAAGGAAAAGGTTTCCGTCATCCATTTCGATTCGCACTACGACGCATGGTGGGGTGATCAGCCTCACCTGATCAATCACGGATACCCCGTCTATCGCCTGCTTAATGAAGGACATGTGCGTGGCGCAGATTACATCCAGGTCGGGCTGCGTTCGGCCGGGCTCACCGAGTCGGCATTCAAGTGGATGCGGGAAATCGGCATGCGCTATCACAACATGGCCGAGGTAGAAATTCGGGGCTGGGACGCGGTAATTGAGCGGGTCGTTGCCGAGGCCAGCGAAGAGGGGCGCAAGATTCACATCTCCTTCGATATTGATGTGCTTGATCCTGCATACACGGTGGCAACGGGCACGCCAGTGCCGGGCGGAATTACTATGAGGGAAGCGATCACCATCGTGCGCCGCCTTTGCGCCGAGTCCAATGTAGTGGGATTCGATCTCGTTGAGTTGCATCCGGCGCTTGATCCGACCTACAAGACCACGCTCAACAGTGCGCATATCGTCAAGGCGTGCCTGGTCGGCCTGGCGATGAACAGGGAGGGGCTTACCGCAGTGCACTACCTGAGCCCGTTGTCGTCGGAGCACGCCATCGACGACTACTACGGGGATCAACAGGAGTACCTGGACCGAACGAAGGTGGAGGAAGAAGCAGAAGAAGAACCGGACGATTGAGAGGCGACTTGCTTCGATACGTTTTGGTAGGTCTTTAGCTGCAATAGAATCGATGAATAGGTATCCGCTGATTGGTTTTGTGCACTTCGCACTACTGCTGTCCGCCGTGGAGATCGGAAGAGCGTCGAGATCGGAAGAGCGTCG
>JAYGEV010000459.1:0-7333 GCA_046582225.1 Pseudomonadales bacterium | reverse complement strand
GCCTTTAACATATTCGGCCTCCTTGTAGCGGTCCCAGTTCGAGTCATAAAGGTACAAGCCCGTAACCTCCCATTCGGAGGGCGTCTGTACCTTGGGGGCCGTGGTGCCCGCCTTCTTGTAGCAGAAAACGACCGATTCCATGTCATCGCCCCGTGATCCTGAACGAAACGAAACGGAACTGCGAAACGCGATCGGGTCAGGTCCGAAAAAGCGGAAGAACGTGCCATCCTGGTCATTGCGGCCTCGATTCTCGTGCCACGGGCACCCCAGCCAGCGGGTCTGCTGATTTCTGAAGCCCCAGGTAAAACCGAAGTCGTCTTCCACATTGTGGCCACGAATGACATGAGGATCTGTTTCGCCATCCAACAGGATCGTCATGCCACCGGTATGAAACACCATGTCTTTCTTGTTGCGTTGAATATATCCCATCGCCACGCCAGCTATGAAACCATCGCCCTCGATGTCGGCCAGTTTAACATAGCCGCCGCGCGGTGGCGCCGGGGTGTACTTGGTATGGGCTGCATGCAGGCGATAGGGAGTGAGAACGGTATCCTTGTCATACTGGTGCCAATCGATCATCGAATCGGAAGCCATTCCCGAGTCGCTGTGAATGGTGATCCGGCATGACTTCTGGAAAGGGATCGGCAGGAATGAGTTGAAACCAGGCAGCACGGTCAAGGGAGCGGATTCTACAAAGTGCTCGTCTCTGTCGTGCATGATCCCGAAAAACGCCTTCAGCGGCAAATCCACTTGAGATTTCTTGGCGCCGTCCACGTTGATCTCCAATCGAACATCTTTGCCCACGAGAAACCACAGATGCCGAACGCATCCTGGTCCTTTCAGGTCGGCGACTACAAAGGGAGGCCC
Source organism: Pseudomonadales bacterium (assembly GCA_046582225.1). GTDB lineage: Bacteria > Pseudomonadota > Gammaproteobacteria > Pseudomonadales > Azotimanducaceae > JAYGEV01. The sequence continues at coordinate 6,466 of JAYGEV010000459.1, read as the reverse complement.
GCCTTTTGCAACACCGTGCTCCCGTCTTGACTTGAATCTTGTCGGCAGCGCGATCATCGGAACCGCCGGGTCTTGGAACGTCTGACGCAAGGCAGCGGCCGGAGCATTCGAGTCCTGGGCACGAGCCCCCGACGAGCACCAAATCAGGCAGGTGCATAAGGTCAAACTGAAGATTGGATTGCGCATTTTATTTTTCTCCTTTGAGGCTGTGTGACTCGGGTTTTTCCAGCCCTTTCCGGGGCCGGGGTCGGTGGGGGCAAAACGAGAAGATGTTCGGGATCGGGTGCTGTCGGCTGGGACGGCCGCGTGCGCGTAAGCCGGGTTGGGTTCAGTCCTCGATGAGGGTTAGGTCTTTGGCCGGCTTCTTGTAGTTCTTCCCGGCGATGTATTTCCTGGTCTCCTCGACCATCTCGGCCGTGACCACGAAATGGTAGTCCCGGTAGTCGTGGAGCTTGATCTCACCAACGTGGAAGAACCCCCACTTCTCGAAGAAGTCGGTCAGGTCGGTCTTGCCGACGTCGCAGCAGATTCGGGCGAACTGAAACTGGTTGCGGATGGACTCGTTGCCCCGGCCGGCGTCGGGCACCTTCCGCATCTCTTCCATCACATCGGGGTAAAAGTCGGGCACACCGTTGCGCGTGAAATGGAGGTGCAGTTGCCAAAACGGCACCAGGCGATTGAAGACATCGGTATCCTGCAGATAGGAGATGCCGCCTTCGACGATCTTTTCCCGCGCCCTGGCATAGTTCTTCTGCGCAGCAAGGCGGCTCGGGTTTCCCATCTTTCCCCCCGTGTACATCGAGAAGATGTTGCAGCTCACTTCCGTCATGCCACCCCACGTGAGCTGGGGGCGGAGTTGCAGGACGTGGCCCGCCTCGTGGCAGAATCCCCAGCAGGGGTCGCCCTTGATGACGACGTCGGGATCGGCCACCATTCGCATCGTGCCCTTGCTGCCGAAATACGCGACCCCGTCGCGGTCGCGGAACATGTAATAGTTGTAGTTGACCCGCGCGAGGATGTGGTTGCGTGGAATCTTCTTGTACTTCACGAGGCCGAGGAGGGTGTAGTGGTGGTGAAGCAGGGTGTCGTAGTTGTTGATCAACTCGACGCCCTTGCCGCGGGTGTGAACGTTCAACCACTCCACCGGGTAGGCGACCTGAATGTGTTTCCCGCGGGCATCGAGGATGGGGCTCACGGCCTCGTCGAGGAGGCGATTCCAGTCGTCGTTGTCGTGCTTTGCGATGTCGAAGAACCCGTTCGGCTCGCCGGTGGGAAAGTGCACCGGCACCACGGGAGCTTTTTCCGGGTTGTCGTCGAAGTAGCTGAGGTAAGCCAACCCTCCCTTGTCGACCTGCACGACGTTCACTCCCGGCCGCAGTGCGATCTCCTGCCGCTTCAGTCCCCATCCGTTGGGATCCTTGGCGGGATCGATTCCCGGGGCCGGCTTGCGCATCCATTCCGGGATGAGAAGGGAGAGTTTGCGCCCGCCCGTGTCTCCCACGAGGACGACGTGTTCGCCCTTGGGGAGATGCATGCCGGTGATGTTCTCGTAGCGGCTGAAGCCGTCTCCCAGCTTGATGCTGCGTTCCAGGGCGCGTGGAGAGGCATACGCCTCGTAGCTGGCTGCGCGATAGGTCGGATCGTAGGTGCCCGCCAGCAGCTTCCCCGCCACCGACTTGAGGAGGGGGCTCTTGAAACGGGCGAGGTTTTCTTTCCCGATACCCTCCTTCAGCGCCCGGCAGCTCCCATCAGTGAAGAAGGACGCATCGGACTCGAGGGCGGTCGCGTCCCGGGCCGCGGTTCCAAGCGGAGATCCGAGCAGGAGCCCCACAAAAGCGCAAAGCAGCGGGCTGGAGAAGTGGCGTTCATGAGGCATGCTTCAGCATTCCGGTCAATGCCGGCTCTGTCAATGGAGGAGAGTAGCCCACGCGCGACCTCGGGCATCTTGTCAGTGAGATTTTGTCAGAGATTTTGGGCTGTGGCCTGGATCAGTCCTCAAACTAAACATTTCCCTTCGCCCCGTTTGGCTCCCGAGAGGATCGGCTTGATGCCGCGGTTGAAATCGATGTCCTCGGGCGCGCCCGAGGACCACGCAGCGGCGGAAACTGAGACTGCGATCGTGAGCCGGAGCGAGTTCATCGGTTCAATACCGTCACGGAACTTAACTTCGCCAAATCGGAAGCGGACGAGATTACGACCTCATTGTGCGATTGCAAAGAACCCCGGCCCGCGCTGCGGACCGGGGTTCGTGAGAAAGGAAGCTTAGCCAGGTTCCGCGCTATGCTGGGGGCGCCGGCCAGTCGTTGTGGTATTCCTTATTGATGAACTTGTTGGCCTCCGCGTTGTTGGTGCACTTGAGGTTCTTCCCGTCCAGCTGCAGTTCGCCCTCACAGCGCAACGCCAAGTTGCCGAGCAGCACGGTCTCGGTGAACGGCGCGGCGTAGCCGAAGTTCGAACCGGGGAAGTCGATTGGCTTCTCCCCCATGGCAGCGAGCACGAACTCCTTGTAGTGGCCGACCGAGCGCTCCAGGGTTCTCTCCGGCTTGCCATGCTCCTTCATAGCCTTTTCCGGGATGAGGCGCGGGCTATTGCCGTAGTCGCCGGCGGACAGGAGCGAGCACTTCTCACCGACGAAGAGGCAGCCCGCCCCGGGCAGGTTGAGACCTTCCTCCAGATGTGCCGGATGCTCGGGCTTGAGCCCCCCGTCGTACCAATAGAAGTCGAAAGCCGGGCGGTCGCCGTCGGCCGGGAACTTCATTTTCACGATCGATTGCTTTGGGAAGTTTCCGTCGATCATCGCGGACTTCTTGATGCACTCGACGCTGGTCGGGGACACCGGGTTCATTGCCCAGTAGAAGGCGTCCATCGTGTGGCAGCCCATGTCGGCGAGCGCGCCGGCACCGAAGTGCCAGAACCCACGCCATTTGAACGGGTAGATGCCTTTTTTGTACAGCTGCGTGTCGGGCGCGCTGCCGAGGTAGGACTTCCAGTCAAGCTCAGGTGGGACCTTGTCCGCCTCCTTGGGGTTGGCGACCGGCTGCGGCCAGACCGGGCGGTTCGTCCAACAGTGCACCTCGCTGATCTTGCCCAGCGTGCCCTGCTGAACCCACTCGACTATCAGGCGGTTGCCCTCGTTGGCGTGCCCGTTATTGCCCATCTGGGTGGCGAGCTTGTACTTGTCGCGGGCGATGCCGAGCTGGCGCGCCTCCCACACGGTGTGGGTGAGCGGCTTCTCGAGGTAGACGTGCTTCCCCAGCTTCATCGCGTGGATCGCCGCCGGGTAGTGGTGGTGGTCCGGGGTGGCAATCGACACCGCGTCGTAGTTGTTCTTCTCCTTATCGAGCATCTCGAAGTAGTTCGTGTATCCCTTCGCCTTGGGCCACTTCTTCTTCGCCTCACCCCAGCGGCCGGTGTCGGCGTCGCAGTAGCAGTTGCAGATGCAGCCCTCGCCTGCCGCCATGTTGATATGGGCGCCACCGCGCCCGCCGGTGCCAATGTGCGCGATGCGCAGCTTGTCGCCGTGGTGTTCGGCGCTCAGGATATAGGGAGCCCCGACGACGCCCGCGCCGGTGGCGCCCGCGGTCTTCAAGAAGTTTCTCCTCGATAGGGAGTTCGTTGGTTTACTCATGGTTGTTAGAGTTCTCGGGGCGTTTGGTTGGTCGGAGTTTGGCGGCACAGAGACTAGCTGCCCTTTGGCGGTCGTATGGCTAGTAGCGCCGAGGAAATCTCACCCCGCCAGATCGTACGAAACTTCCCAGTTTCCCGGTCAGAGGTCAACAATCGATATCGAGCAAGCTAACGCCGAAAGCGCTGACGCTCAGGCCCCTCGACGGCACTGGTTCCCGCCCTATCTTCTGGACCGCGCACGCTGTCCCCAGCTCCCCGAATCCGGCCCGTGGCTGCGGTCGCACTCGCGCTGACTGCCGCGACGGGCATCACAGCTTTCAAAAGCTCCGCCCATCCCGACCGACTAATCTCAAAGATCTCCGCTTCCGCCTTGATGATCCGTTTCGCCTCTCTCTGTCCGTGATCCCGAACCTGCTGTGCGGAGTATCCTTTTCGGCGGCTCTCGGCCGCCCCCTCCGGCTTCAATTTCCCGAGTTTCTCAAGGAGCTTTTCTCGAAAGGCTTCGCCGCCAAAGTGCCAGCCGCGGCGAAGGGTCGAGTGGAGGCTCTGCCCTTCCTCCAGGTCGTTGCCGGCTCCGACGCGAGCTGGAGCATAGTGTCAAATCCTTCTGACTGTCCAATATTTCGCTTCTTAGACGCCGGCCTCAAGCTCTCAGAGCGCGGAACCTCCCTGGCGGAAAGCGGTGGCCACCTTGCCCACTCCCGCAATCTCCGCCTCGACTTGTGCATCCTCGCCGAGGGGAATCAGCTCGGTAGGCGATCCCGGGATGACGAGAGCTCCTCTGGGAAGGACCTCTCCGCGCGCAGTCAGAAATTCCACCAGCCATCGCAGGGATTGAAGAGGCCCACCCATGATCGCCTCGGCCCGCTCCGAGGCCCTGAGACAGCCGTTGATCGAAAGGGAGAAGGCCTCCTCCCGAAAGGTCAGCTCGTCCGGGGAACAAGAGTCGCTTCATTGCTAAGACTTTCCTTTTCCAGCTCTGATTTCAAGGAGCTTCACGGGCCGGGGAAGGTGGGGGTGCAAAGCTCAGGGCCTCAGGAAGTTCGGATTCTGGCGCCGAACTTCGTCAACGATCCGTTTCTCCAATCCGGGTGCGAATGAGGCGGGCCAATCGTGGAAAACCATGGCGCCCCCACCTTCGTACCCGCCCTCTTTGAGCACGCGCTCCGACGGGATGTAGCAGGCCACATCGTTGGCGTAGGCATTGATCCAGATGCGATCGCGGTCGAGTTCGCGCTTCAGCCGGAGCGAGTAGTCGACCACAACTTCGCCACCGAGGAACACGACTGCCAGGGACTTGCCGAAATTCCAACTCTGCACCGGATAGCGCACCGTGGTCGCGAGCTTTTCGCCCCGGTCGAGTCGGGCGAGCTGGACGCGCGCGTGGTAGCCGGCCGTGCCCGCTTTGTCGCTGGTCTTGGCGCGTCTCTCGAACTCCTCGCGCGTCGGATGCGGAGCGATGGGGAGGTCGATAAATCGTAGTTGGGTCGAGAGATCGCCGGTCACCGGGCGGAGACGGTCGCCTTCGAGAAGTTCCGATATCGCCTTTGCGATCTCCGTGCCATGCTTGGACGCCATCGCGTCCTGAGCTTGGAATTCACCAGACGCCGCCCGCACCGGGTTCTGGTCACCGGCACATCCCGCGGAGACAAGCGCGATCGCTCCCGGGTGCGCGTTCTGGATCTCCTTCATGGCGTGGCCTGCCCAGTCGCCGCTGATTCGGTTGTGCGAGAGCGTCGTGCAGTGGCAGGCATAACTTGTCCAGATAGCAAACACCTGACCATCCTCCCCCCGGGCGACCATCACGGGCAGATCGTGATCGGAGGGGCCACCTTTGGTGCGGCGATTGATGGCGAACGTTGCCTTCGTCGTCGCCCACGAAAGGGACGCGAGTTTGCGGTTTGTGATCGCACGGGTGGCGACCTTCTCGAGCTTATCGACCAGCTCTCGCGTATAGCGGTCGATGCGACCGGCTTGGTCTTCCGGCAGCGGGTGGACGTAGAGCGTTTCCGACATTCCGGAGAGAATCGGGGCGTTGTGCGAGTGCGTCGCTGCGACGGTGAGGCGGTGTCGCGGTAGGCCCGTCTTCTTTTCAAGCCGGCCCGAGAGCTCGCGAACGAGTGCATCAGGCACGACACAATTCTCGAAGACAACAAGCACGGCAGGTTCTGCACCGATCGCCATCGCCTTAGCGCGGAGCGGAAGACTCACGTGTTTGGCCTCGTCATTGCGACCCGAGTAACCGCGAAGGCGGATGGGAAAGTCTGGCGTAATGTCGATCTCGGCGGCCCCGATCTGGCGGGTAGGCTCTGCGGCGGAAAGCGGATGGATCAGGAGGATGAGCGCGGCAGCGAAGAAGATGCTCGTGAACGGTCTAACCATGGTGAACTGGATTGTAAGGAAATTGGTCCCGAGGATTGGATTCATGAGGCGTTTGTAGCCGAGGATGGAGGAGGCCGTGATGATTTGGAGCATAGGAATGCGGCACCGTTCAGTCAAACTCGGGGCGGAAGGGCATGGTGGTGTGCGATCGTTCTCGATTCCTGCAGCTGTTTTTGAAGACTTCAGAGGCAACTTCCCAGCAATAGTCATCAAATTGCTATTGCTAGGAGCCTGTCGGAGTTAGCACAAGACTCGCGGTGGACCCGGCGGCCAGGCGGAGGAAGCGCCGCAAGCTCGTGTGGATGATTTCACCGAACCATCCGCCCTGTGGGTCCTGAAAACTGACCGCAACCATAATCATGCCGCTTCTCTGGTGTAGAAATGATGCAATCCGCCGACTGTGGGTCCTGAAAACTCCCGCCACGCTGATAGCGTTGCAGTTACGGTGCTAGTTGAG
>JAYGEV010000458.1:0-6395 GCA_046582225.1 Pseudomonadales bacterium | reverse complement strand
GCGATGGAAGTGCGTTGTTTCTTTCACCAATAGTGAGTAAGGAATGATTGACGAATGGGTACTTACCCATGCACAGCGCAAGGATTTATCGGTTAGAGAGTTGTTTCGCAAGGAGGTGGCGGTTAGCGCTTATACCGTATCCATTGTGAACGTATCCTATTGTTTTTCCTTAGGCGCGTATTGACCGTTGATGGCACGATTGAACAATGGAGTGTCACGCGAGTTCGATAGAATTCGAAACTGCTGCGCAGTCATCCCGGTAACAAACGAATTGGGGTCGTAGCCCGGATTGCTGATCATCGCCAGTATTCCGCCCGAGCGGGTGTCGAGTGCTACCACAGATCCGCGCCGTTGCCCGAGGGCTGCGGTGGCCGCGATCTGCAGGCGGCTGTCGAGGTGCAGGGTAATATTCTGGCCCGCGACTGGCGGATTGATCTCGAGCACCTGGCGGATGCGACCGTGGGCGTCGGTTTCTACCCGCTGGTATCCGACCTCGCCGTGCAGGGACGTCTCATAAAATCGTTCCACTCCGCGCCTGCCGACAAACTTGGTGGCGCTGTAGCGAACCGGATCAAGGTGTTGCAGATCTTCTTCGCTGACCCGCCGAACCGATCCTACCGCGTGAGCAAACATCCCCTCAAAAGGATAGTGACGTACCAGCTGAGTGGTGATCTCTACCCCGATCAGCCGATGACGGTTGACGGCCAGCACTGCAATTTCCTGTTCGCTCAACGTGAGCTTCAGCGCTACTGGCTCATAGGGCCGCCGACGCCGCTTAAGCCGCTCGGCGAAGCCCTCGAGGTCCTCCTTGCCGATGGCTACCAGCTCCCCAAGCTCGGTGATGAGCGCGTCGAGGTCGGCAATTCTTTCCCGTACCAGGGCCAGGCTGGAGACCGGCCGGTTGTCGGCCAGCAAGATTCCGTGGCGGTCGTAGATCAGCCCGCGAGGTGGCGCGAGCGGCTGCACCTGAATGCGGTTGTCTTCCGAACGGGTGCGATAGGTGTCGTATTCCCACAGCTGCAGCTGCAGCAGCCGAACCACGAGTCCGAGCACCAGGGCGACCGCCAACACGAACAACCCCAATACGCGGCTGGAAAAGGCGCGGCGTTCCGCTGAGCTGTCTTTGATCGAGAGAGTCGGCGACATGTCAGGCGCGATGATAGGGGTGCCGAGAGAGGATGGTCCAGGCCCGATAGATCTGTTCGGCGAGGATAACCCTGACCAGCTCGTGTGGAAACGTGAGCTTCGACAATGACATGACTTCGTCTGCTCTGCTCAGACAGGAGGCATCCAGGCCATCTGCGCCACCCACCAGAAACGCGACATCGCGACCCTGCACGCGCCAGTGTTCCAGTTTGGCCGCCAACTGCTGGGTGGTACACGCCGCGCCCCCGCAATCCAGGGCAACCACCCAGTCGTTCTGGCCAAGCTGCCTGAGTAATCGTCGTGCCTGGTCGGCGCGGGTGCGTTCCGGCGGCCGGCCCTTTCCGGCGCCGGCAGCCACTTCAACCAGGGACAGCTCGGATTCTCTGGGCAAGCGTCGGGCATAGTCGTTGAATCCATCCATCACCCAGGAACGCGGCCGCTCGCCCACCGCTAGCAGGCGGAGTTTCAGCTCAGCGATTCCGTGTCTGAAGGTAACTCAGTCCAGAGCCGCTCCAGGTCGTAGAACTGGCGGGTTTCGACCCGCATCACATGCACCAGGACGTCGCCCAGGTCGACCAGTACCCAGTCGTTGGTTTCCCGCCCCTCGACGCCTCGCGGGCCGCTGCCTTGCGCCTTTGCCGACTCAACAACCTGATCGACAAGTGCCTTCACATGGCGGTTGGAGGTTCCGCTGGCGATGACCATGAAATCGGTGAAATCGCTGATGTCGGCGACATCCAGGATAACGATGTTTCGACCCTTGCGATCTTCCAACGCATCAACCACAAGATCGCGCAGTGCATCAGATGTCACGTAATTCTCCGTATAAGCCGTGCCGGCTAATATATGTTGCGACTCGGTCAGGGAGCAAATGCGCCGCGGTTTGACCTGTTGCCAGCGCAGCGCGCACCTCGGACGCTGATATGGACTGCATCTCATCCTGCAGAAACATGATCTGCCCACATGCCCGGTCCGGTGGGTGATCGACGCGGTGTCGGGCGCAGACTGCCTCAAGCTGCGCGCTGAGGCCCCCTTCCGGCGCAAGCGTCTGACCCGGCCGCTGGAGGATCACGAGATTGGCGAATTCAAGCACCTCAGTCCATCGGTGCCAGCTGGGCAGATCTGCAAACGCATCGCTGCCAAGCACCCAGACCAGAATGCTGTCTCCGGTCTGGCCGCGCAGCGCAGCGAGCGTCTCCACGGTGTACGACGGCGCGTCGCGATTGAGTTCGCGATCATCGGCAATCAGCCGGGAATCTTCCGCACAGGCCAGGCGCAGCATCTGCCATCGATCCGTTGCCGGGGCACCCGGCGGCTCGCGATGTCCGGGTCTGGCCGACAACACCATTCGAATTTCCGCCAGCTGGAGCGCGTCGCAGACCGCGATAGCACCATGGATGTGTCCACAGTGTACGGGGTCGAAAGTACCACCAAACAGACAGATCAACGGTGGCGTATCTCGCCGTTGCCGTAAACAACGAACTTCTCAGAGGTCAGTCCCTCGAGTCCGACGGGTCCCCGCGCGTGGAGTTTGCCTGTGGATATTCCGACCTCTGCACCCAGGCCGAATTCAAAACCGTCGGCAAACTGAGTTGAGACGTTGACCATCACCGAAGCCGAGTCCACCTCCATGAGGAATCGTCGTGTGTTGCCATAGTCGTTGCTCACGATAGTATCTGTGTGCTGCGAACCGTATTTGTTGATGTGGTCGATCGCCGCGTCGATGCCATCCACTACCCGCACCGCCAACACCGGGCGCAGGTATTCCTCCCACCAGTCGTCTTCGGACGCTGGCCGCGCGTGCGCGATCAGCCCGCACGCGCGCTCACAGCCACGAAGCTCCACGCCCGCCTGGTGGTAACGATCCGCAAGCGGCGGCAGCACTCTCTCGGCAATACTGTCCGCGACCAGCAACGTCTCCATTGCATTGCATACTGCGTACTTCTCGGTCTTTGAATTCACCGCAATCGCGACCGCCATATCGACGTCCGCGCTGTCGTCGATATATACGTGGCAAACGCCGTCGAGATGTTTGATGACCGGTATTTTCGATTCGCGGGTGATTCGCTCGATAAGCCCCTTGCCACCACGCGGGACGATTACATCCACATACTCGTCTGCCTTGAGCATCTCACCTACCGCCTGACGATCCGTGGTGTTGACAAGCTGCACCACGGTCGAAGGTAATCCCGCGGCGTGCAGACCCAGGACAATCGCGCGAGCAATTGCTTTGTTGGACTCGATAGCCTCGGAGCCTCCCCGCAGAATGCAGGCGTTGCCCGATTTCAGACACAAGCTCGCGGCATCGGCCGTCACATTGGGGCGGGATTCGTAAATGATCCCGATCACGCCTAACGGCACCCGCATCCTGCCAACCTGAATCCCGGTCGGACGAAATGCCAGATCGCTGACTTTTCCAACCGGGTCCGCAAGCTTGTCGACCTGCCGCACGCCTTCGAGCATTCGATCAATCGCACCGTCATCGAGCATCAGCCGATCGATGAGCGGTTGATCGAGACCCTTGGTCTGCGCCGCAATCATGTCGACGCGGTTCGCCTCCTTGAGCGCCTCGCGATCATCATCCAGGGCCTCGACCATGGCGCTGAGGGCGCGAGATTTAGTTTCGCTGCTGGCAGCAGCAATCACCCGTGAGGCCGCGCGGGCATCTCGGGTTACCTTGCTCATATAGTTTGCAACGTCGCTCATCGGCCTGGTGCCCGTCTGCCGCTAACGGAAGGACCGGTAATTATACGTTAGCCGCGAAACTTATTGACCAGGCGATTGAGCTCCTGGAGACGTTCCCGGGGCAATTGCAGTTGCAGCAGGCTCTGCTTGATTTCCGGCTCGATTGGTAGAAGTTCGGCCAGACGTGCACCAACAGAGCGTGCATCCGCGAAGTCGATCTCGAGCCCGAGTTTCTGGACGCCCGGATGCTTGACCAGTTCACGCAGGATGTCTACCAGCGCCTCGTGCTCGTTGCCCACGGCAACCACTGGCTCCGCCGGCAGGTATTCCACCACCCCCGTCAACAGGTGATCGGACTGCTCGCGGGTGGACACCACACGAAATTTCCGCCCACCTTTGACAATGATTCCCAAACGGCCGTTGGACAGTTGATTGAAGTCGACAATCTCCGCATCTGTGCCAACTTCGAAGATGTCGGGCTGCCCGGCGTCAGGATTCAGGCGCGCATCACTACTCACACCGCGAATCAGGACCACGCCAAACCGCGAGTTCGTGCGCATGCAATGGCTGACCATATCGAGGTAGCGAGTCTCGAAAATCTGCAGCGGCAAACGGCCCCCGTCGAACAACACCACGCGCAGCGGAAACAGCGGTATCTCCATGACCCGAACCTTATCATGGGGTCCAGGATCAGTCGCGAGTTGATCGCGCGGCATGAGTGGTCGCGGCGCGATCAGTCACGCATTCGCCCTTTGCCACCCGGATGGGTAGACTCCGCGGCCGTGGAGTGGCTGCACATCATCGTGCTTTCTCTGATTCAGGGCCTGACGGAATTCCTGCCGGTCTCGAGTTCAGCGCATCTCATTCTGCCGCCGCTGCTCACCGACTGGCCGGATCAGGGCCTGGCCTTCGACATCGCGGTACACGCGGGATCTCTGCTGGCCGTGCTCGCCTACTTTCACCGTGAGATGGCGCAGTTTGCGGTCAGCGGCACCCGACTGCTCGTGCGCCAGCGATACGATGAGCACGCTGAGTTACTGCTCAAAATAGTCCTCGCATCCCTACCGGCGGTGATCGTCGGATACGCGCTGAAGGACTGGGTGGCACACGAGTTGCGTACCGTGCTGACCATCGCAACCAGCACCATGGTGTTTGCCGTGGCCCTGTGGTGGGCTGATCGACAGCGTGGAACGATCGACCAGCCGAACTGGATCCAGGCCCTGTTTATCGGATCTGCCCAGGTACTGGCCATCGTACCCGGGACCTCGCGTTCGGGCATTACCATCACGGCGGCCCTGTTGCTGGGGCTGAGTCGAACCGGCGCGACACGATTTTCGCTTCTGTTGTCGATCCCGGCCATATTCGGCGCCGCGCTGCTGGCGACGCTGGATCTTCTGGAAGCCGGTGAGTCAGCCCGGTGGGCCGAGGTTGCCCTCGGGACCACGCTGGCAGCCTTGTGTGCCTACGTCTGCATTCACTACTTCATCGCGCTGGTGGAGCGTACCGGGATGATGCCTTACGTTGTCTACCGACTGCTGTTAGGGGCCGTGCTGTTCGGGCTGGTGCTGTCAGCGGCCGCGTGAACCCGGGCACGCCCCATCCGGGCGCTGCCACAGAGACGCTGCGACCAAGCCTCTGCAAAGTCGAATCCTAGAAAGGTATGTCGTCGTCGAAGTTGTCGTCATCGGACAGCGTGGGCGCATTGTCCGCCGGCTGGGTCGCCGGAGCGCCCGACCTCGAGCCGGAATCAGAGCCGGAATCAGAGCCGGACTCAGGCCCGGATTCAATCCCGGATTCAAACCCACTAGGTGCACCGCCACCCCCTCGGCTGTCGAGCATTTGCAGGTCTCGCGCCATGACCTCAGTGCGATACTTCTTTTGACCGTCCTGCTCCCAGCTGCTGGTGCGCAGACTACCTTCGATGTACACCTTGGAGCCCTTGCGTAGATATTCGCCGGCAATTTCCGCCAGGCGGGCAAAACATACAATGTTGTGCCACTCGGTGCGTTCCTGCTGCTCTCCGCTTTGTCGGTCGCGCCAGTTCTCAGTGGTCGCGACGCTGAAATTGGTGACCGCATTACCGCCCTGTGAGTATCGGGTTTCCGGATCTCTGCCGAGATTTCCGATAAGAATTACTTTGTTGATCCCCCGGGACATAGCTTTTTTACCTGTCGTGTCCTGATTTTCGAAGCAACTCAGTCTATCACGGACACAGCAATTTTCCGTAGGCGAAGCCCCGGCTTGCCCCGCAGTTTCGATCAGTTTATGTTGGCTGGTTTCGCCCTTCGGGTTGGCCAGGCCTCGAATCAGGGCCTAGCGGGTATCCCCCGAGGTTTATGAGGCACAATGGACAGCATTACCATACGCGGCGCACGCACGAACAACCTGAAGAACGTTAACCTGGAATTGCCCCGCGACCGGCTGGTGGTCATAACCGGGTTGTCCGGGTCGGGAAAGTCTTCGCTGGCCTTCGACACCCTGTACGCCGAAGGTCAGCGGCGCTACGTGGAATCCCTGTCAGCCTACGCGCGCCAGTTCCTCTCCATCATGGAAAAACCGGACGT